>NZ_JBMFWJ010000013.1:0-66543 GCF_049965395.1 Acidibrevibacterium sp. | reverse complement strand
CTAAATCGCTCTGACTGCCGCGCGGCGACGAAAGCCGATTCGTGGCGGGCGCATGGGAAAGGATTGGGAAGCCGCCGATGACCACGACAACGCTCAGCACATACACCAACGTCGGGCAAACGATCGCGAGCGGCAACACGCTTGATATCCTTAAAGCCGGCACTGTTGAAATTGACTCGTTCGGCAGTGACGTGGCGAACGCAAGCAAAGCCACCGGTGTTTCGCTAGAGAATGCTGGCAAGATTTTGAATAACGACACCGCTGCAGGCTTCGGCGTCAATTTTTTGTACGGCGGCACGGTTGTCAATTCGGGAACGATTTTGGCGACCAAAGCCGTGTCGATTGGCTATGGCGCGTCTGTTACCAATAATTCCGGCGCAACGATTGTATCGTCAGCGCCGGGCTATGAAGGATTTGGAGTTAATCTGGGATATTCTGGCGCAGGGAAAAGTAACTATCTCGAAAACCAAGGAGACATTACGTCCAAAGGGGCCGACAGCGTCGGCGTCGTCATCGATAATGGCTACCTGCAGGCGAGCAACATAATCAACAACGCCGCCGGCGGGGTCATCCAGGGCGGGCAGAGTTCAAGCGGTGGCCATACCGGCCGTGGGGTTTATATCCAGGCCGGCGCGGCAACGATCATCAATGCCGGGACGATCTCCGGCTACCATGGGATTGCGGTCAGCGGCGCCGATACCGCCGCGATCACCGTCACCAACGCCGGCACCATCGAAAGCCCTTACAGCAGCGTTGGGGCGCTTGCCTTCGGCGGCGGCGATGCCTCGCTGATCCTCGATCCCGGGGCGAAATTCATCGGTTATGTCGGCGCCTCGGCGACGACGGCGAACAGCATCACCCTCGCCTCGGCGGCCAGCGCCGGCACCGTCAGCGGCAGCATCGGCGGGAGCAGCGCCGAATACCGCAATTTCCAGACCATCACCGAGGCGAGCGGGGCGGATTGGACGCTCACCGGCGCGGTTGCCGCCGGCGAAACGCTCGCGCTCGGCAATAGTGGGGTGATCGGGCTCGGCGATGCCAGCGGATTTGCCGCGACCATCGATCATCTCGTCGCCGGCGACACCATCGTTCTCACCAGCGATAGCTACAATGCCGCCGATCAGCTCTCGCTCGGCGCCGGCAATGTGCTGACGGTCAGCGCGTCCGGCACGCCGCTCGCCTCCCTGCAGCTCAACCCGAACGCGAGCTATAGGCAGAGCGATTTCAGCCTCACCAATGCCGGCGGCAACGAAGCGATCAGCAACACCATCCCGTGTTTCGCGCGCGGCACACGGATCAGAACCGCGCGCGGCGAGATCGCGGTCGAGGCGCTGCAGCGTGGTGACCGCGTGGCGACGCTCGAGGGCGAATGGCGGCCGATCGTCTGGATCGGGCGGCGGCGGATCGATATCCGGCGCCATCCGCGCCCAGCGGCGGTGCAGCCGATTCGCGTCCGCGCCGGCACCTTCGCCGAGAGCGTGCCATCGCGCGATCTTGTGGTCTCGCCGGGGCATTCCTTCTATTTCGACGGTGTTCTGATCCCGGCCGAGCATTTGCTGAACGGCCTCAGCATTGTGCGCGAGCCGGTCGCTGCGGTCGAGTATTTTCACGTCGAGCTTGACGAACACGCCGTCTTGTTCTCGGAGAACTGCCCGAGCGAAAGCTATCTCGACACCGGCAACCGCACCGATTTCGAAGGCGTCGGGATGGTGCTGCACCCCGATTTCTCGACGCGGCCGGCGAAAGCCTGGCACGAGACCTGCGTCCCGCTGGTCTGGGACGGGCCGCATTGGGTTGCGGCGCGGCGGCATCTCCGCGCCCGCCTCATCGCCCTTGGCGCGCGCGAAACCACCGAGCCCGATCTCCATCTTCGTTGCGGGGATCGCCGGATCGAGGCGAGCGCCATCGAACGCGAGGGCGGGCTCACGACCCATGTCTTTCCGGTGCCGGATGGGGCGGCGCCGCGGCTCGTCTCACGCATCGCGGTGCCTGGGGAAATCCTGCCCGATTGCGCCGATCATCGGCCGCTCGGCGTCGCCGTTCATCGCCTTCTCTGGCAGGGGCGCGGCCGTGCCGCGGAAATTCCGCTGGCGAGCCTCGGCGCCGGCTGGCACGCCCTCGAAGCCGCCGAAAGCGGTCATTGGCGCTGGAGCGACGGCGAGAGCGAAATCCCGCTCGCCTGGGTGCGGCCGCGCCATCTCTCCGGCGCCGGGCGGCTCCGGGCGACGATTGCGGCGAGCGGCCTCCGCTACCTCGCGGCGCCGGCGCCGTTCGATCGGGCGCTCACCGATGCCGCCTGACCCTCGCGCCGCCCCGTTCGGGGCCGGGCGCGAGGTTTCCGGGGTAAAGCGCCATTTTGGCGCCGTGCCGTTTTGGCCCCCGATCAGAACGGCAGCATCACGTCCAGCATCTGCTGGCCCCAGCGCGGCTCGTTGACCTCGGTGAGCTGGCCACGGCCGGCATAGGTGATCCGCGCCTCGGCGATGCGATCATGCGGCACGGTATTGTCGCTCGCGATATCCTCAGGCCGGATGACGCCGGTGACTTTCACCTGACGCAATTCGGCATTCACCAGCATCTCCTGACGTGCCTCGACGACGAGATTGCCGTTCGGCAAAACCTGCGTCACGACCGCGCCGAGGCGGACGGTGACGGTTTCGTTGCGCTGAATCTGGCCAATGGTGAAGAGATTGGTGCCGCTATTGATATTGACCAGGTTGGACGCCGTCGAACCCTTGAGAAACGAAGGCACCAGGGCGCCGAGGCCGAAGAACCCGGGCACCCCCATGGTTTCGCTGTCGGTGCGCTGCTCCATGGTGTTGTCGTTGGCGGTCGCGGCGTCGTTCACATTGACGACGATGGTGACGAGATCGCCGACCTTGGAGGCCCGCTCGTCCTTGAAGAAGGCGCGCGAGCCAGGGCGCCAGAGGCTGTTCTCGACCGGCGGCGGCGGCTGCGGCGCCGGTGTCGGCATGGTCAGCGGCCGCCAATCGGGGTCGAGCGTCGGGTCGGTGGTCTTCGAGACTTGTGGCGGCTTGCCGACCTCGGCGAGGTTGGCGAGCACGCCGCAGCCGGGCAGCAGCGCGACCAGGGCGCTGGTCAGCAGGAAGCGTCTCATGGCTGGCCTCCGAGCGCGAGCGACCCGAGACCATTAGTCAGCCCGCTGGCGTTTGGCGGCACTTCCGGATAGCTGCCCGGCATGACCCGCGCCGTTTGCGGCCCCGTCACCTCGGCATCGACGACGGCGTGTGACAGCGGATTGACCACCCGCACCACCGCGCCGAGCATGCCGTCCTGCAGCGCCTGACCCTGCACCACCATCGAAATTCCCGGCTGATCGAGTGTCACCCGCACCGGCAAGCCGCGCTGCACCAAGGGTGGGCGGGCAAGGTCGGCGCGCGGGATCGGCCGCCCGGCGATCGCGGCGTGGCGCAGCATCATGCCATCCGCCTCGCTGGGATCGCGCACCGTATCGCCCGGCACCTGGTCGCGGCGCATGTGTTCGATACGGAGATCGCCGGTTTGAATGCGGCTGCCGGCGGCGATCGGAAGTGCCGCCACCGGCACATCGACCATCGGCCAGGCATGGCCGGAAACATGGAGGTATTTCGTCTTCATGCCGGGCGCGGCGAAGCCGAGCATGGCGGTGAAATGGCTGTTCGCGGCGTCGAAATCGATCTGCTCGACGGTCGGACGCAAGGCGCCATCGGCGGCGACCGGCGGCGTCGCGACGCTGTCGAGCGCGATGGCGCAATCCGGACCCGCTCCGGCCTCGGCCAGGGCATCGCGCAATGCGGCGACGATCTCGGTCCGCGCGAGGGAGCGCGCCGGCCGCTCCAGCACCACCTGATCACTGTCAGACGCCGGCTGCCAGGAGACGCCGAATTGGCGGGCAATGGCGGCGAGCTGGTGCGCCGGCACGGTGACCCGCCCGCCCGGCTGGGGCGCTGGGCCAAGCACCCGCTCGCCATTCGGCCCGGCATCGTCGAAGAGGTCGGAAAGCCGCACCACCGGCCCCGAGAGCACGACGAGGTCGCGTAAACTTGCGGCCTTGGCCGCAGGCGTTGCGAGAGCGCTTGCGAGCAGCAGCAGCGCAAGGTGCGGGAGAGGGGAAAAACGCGGGCGCATGCTCGGCCTCAACGCAGATTGGTGAGGGTGGAAAGCATCTGATCGGAGGTGGTGATCACCCGGCTATTCATCTCATAAGCGCGCTGGGCGGTGATCAGATTGGTGATCTCGGTCACCACATTGACGTTCGAGACTTCGAGAAACCCCTGCTGGACGGAGGCATAACCGGGCTGGCTCGGCATACCGGGAATGGGAACGCCGGAGGCGGCGGTCTGCTCGAAGAGGTTGCTGCCCATCGCCTCCAGCCCTTCCTCATTGGGGAAAATCACGAGCTGGAGCTGGCCGACGGTTTGTGGCT
The DNA here is from genome assembly GCF_049965395.1 of Acidibrevibacterium sp. NCBI lineage: Bacteria > Pseudomonadati > Pseudomonadota > Alphaproteobacteria > Acetobacterales > Acetobacteraceae > Acidibrevibacterium > Acidibrevibacterium sp. The sequence continues at coordinate 62,117 of NZ_JBMFWJ010000013.1, read as the reverse complement.
GGGTCTGGTTGGGCAGCAAGACCTGCACCTGCCCGGCCGTGCTGATATTGACGCTGACGGCATTGCTCGGGATGGTAACGCCGGGGAGCACCACATAGCCGTCGGCGGTGACGAGCTGGCCGGTCGGCGAGAGGCTGAAGGTGCCGTCGCGAGTATAGGCGATCTGGCCGGTCGGAAGCTGGATCTGGAAATAGCCGGCGCCCTGGAGCGCGAGATCGAACGTGTTGTTGGTCTGCTGCAGGTTTCCCTGCTCGTTGATCCGCCCGATCGCCGAGTTCTGCACGCCGAGCCCGACCTGGATGCCGGCGGGAAGGATGGTGCCGGTTTCGGAGGTGTAGGAGCCGACGCGGCTCAGATCCTGATAGATCAGATCCTGGAACTCGGCGCGCTGGCGCTTGTAGGCGGTGGTCGTCATGTTGGCGATGTTGTTGGAAATCACCTCGACATTGAGTTCCTGGGCCTGCATGCCGGTGGCGGCGATATCGAGCGAACGCATCATGGCGAAGGGGGCTCCGTGACGTCAGGAGAGCGGGGCATCAAGGCGGTGGCGATCAGGCCGGTGTCATGATTTTCGAGATCGCGTTCATCTGCCGGTTGTCCTCCTCCTGGATGAACTGGGTCGCGAACTCGAAGTTGCGGGACTGCTCCATCATCGAGGTCAGTTCCACCACCGGCTTAACGTTGCTCTGCTCGATCATGCCTTGGATGATGACCGGGGCGGCCACCGGGCTGGTCGGGCCGGTGGCGCGCAGCCGCTGCCCGCCCTCGCCTTGCATCGCCGTCGGGTCGTTCGGTGCGACCAGGCCGATCTGGCCGATTTGGCCGTTGGCGCCGCTGATGGTGCCGTCCCGCGCGATGGTGAGGGGGGCGTCGGAGGTGCCGGCCTGAAGCGGCTGACCGCTGGTATCGAGAAGGGCGTTGCCGTTGGCATCAACGATGTTGCCGGTGGCGTCGAGGCTGAAATGCCCAGCCCGCGTCAGCCGCGGCCCGTTCGACGTCGCGACGGTGAAATAGCCGTCGCCCTTGATCGCGAGATCGAGCGGGTTGCCGGTGCGGCTCAGGGCCCCTTCATTGGTATCGCGGTAGATCGCCTTGTCCTCGGTATAGGTGATGGCCTGGCCGCCGCGCGGGGCATCGGTATGGAGCTGGCGGCTCATCCAGCCGCCGAACAGCATGCGTTCGGCGCGATAGCCGCTGGTCGCGGTGTTGGCGATGTTGTTGGCGGTGATATCGATCAGCCGCTGCTGGGCAACGACGCGCGAGAGGGCGATGGTCGAAGGATTTTGCATGACAGGCATCCGCTCCGGGTCTTCGGGTAAGGCCGCGCTGGCCTCGCGGCGGTGAAAGCAAGCCCCATGCCAGCCGCCTGATCTCCGGCGGCGGCGGCATTCGGCCGCTTCTCCGCGTGCCCCTCGGCACGGCCTGCCGCCTTCGGCACGGCCGGCGCCGCAAGCGCCCGGCAAAACTTGCCGATGGGGCGGATTTGGCAAGGCTTCGTTAATCGCTTGGCGGCAAGATGGCGCCGGAGACGTGTTCTGGCGAAAGGTGCGGACGGGCGATGAGTTCGGCGGTAGCGGCCAACGAGACGGTGGCGGAGGCCAAGGCGGGCGGCGGTGGGCGGCGCAAGCTGATCCTGCTTGCGGTGCCGCTTCTGCTCGCTGTGATCGGCGCTGGCCTGTGGTTTTCCGGCATTCTGCCGCGTCTTCTCGGCAGCCACCACGAAGCGCCGGCGGCGGCCGCGAAGGCGGCCGAAATGGTCGCGCCGGTCTATACCGACGTGCCGGAAATCATCACCAATCTCGATACTGGCGGGCGGCGCCAGAGCTATGTCAAGCTCAAGGCACGGCTCGAACTCGCGAAAGCCGGCGACCAAGTGGTCGTCGCCGCGGCGATGCCGCGTATCCTCGATATTTTTCAGACCTATCTCCGCGAGATGCATCCCGACGAGCTGCGCGGCTCATCGGGCACCTATCGCCTGCGTGAGGAGATGATCGCGCGCGCCAATCTCGTGGCCCAGCCGGCGCGCATCGTCGATATCCTGTTCGAGGAGCTTTTGGTGCAATGAGCGGTGATGCCGACCCATCCGATGACGAACTCGCCGCCGCCTGGGGTGCCGCGACCGAGAGCGGCGTGGAGGCGACGCGCGTTCTCAACCAGGCCGAAATCGACAGCCTGCTCGGCTTCGATGACGGCAGTGGCAATGGCGGCGATGCGCGTTCGGGGATCCAGCGGATCATCAGTTCGGGCCTGGTTTCGTATGAACGCCTGCCGATGCTCGAGATTGTCTTCGATCGGCTGGTGCGCATCATGTCGACCTCGCTCCGCAACTTTACCAGCGACAATGTCGAAGTCAGCATCGACAATATTCTCTCGCTCCGCTTCGGCGATTATCTGAACTCGATCCCGCTGCCGGCGATGCTCGCAGTGTTCAAGGCGGAAGAGTGGGATAATTATGGCTTGATGGTGATCGATTCGGCGATGATCTATTCCATCGTCGATGTCTTGCTCGGCGGCCGCCGCGGCACGGCGGCGATGCGCATCGAAGGCCGCCCCTACACCACCATCGAGCGCACGCTGGTCGAGCGGCTGATCCATGTCGTGCTCGCCGATCTCTCCGCGAGTTTCGATCCGATCTGCCCGGTGACGTTTCGCTATGAGCGGCTTGAGGTCAATCCGCGCTTTGCCACCATCAGCCGGCTTTCCAATGCCGCCGTGCTGGCGCGGCTTCGCATCGATATGGAGGACCGTGGCGGCCGGATGGAGCTTTTGCTCCCCTACGCGACCTTGGAGCCGGTGCGCGAATTGCTGCTCCAGCAGTTCATGGGCGAAAAATTCGGCCGCGATTCGATCTGGGAAACCCATCTCGCGGAAGAATTGTGGAACACCGAGGTCGAACTTGAGGCGTTGCTCGACGAGCAGGTGATGCAGCTTTCGGACGTGCTGGCGCTGCGTCCCGGCAGCCAGCTTTTGCTCAACGTGCTGCCTGGCGCGCCGGTGCAGCTGCGCTGTGGCGGCCGCCCGCTGTACGAGGGGCGGATCGGGCGGCGCAAGAACCGCGTTGCGGTTCGCATCGAACGCGACATTCCGCACGCGCCGGTCGCGTCACGTCAGGGCTGAAAGACGAGGCATGCGATGAACGGCATGGAATGGCTTCTGGAACTCGTTCTCATCGGGCTTTTGGCGATGACCCTGGTGCATGCGCTGCGGCTCGAGCGCGCGCTCGGCCTGCTCAAGCGCGATCGCGCGACGCTCGAGGAGATGATCGCCGGTTTCAACGCCTCGACGCGTGAGGCCGAAAGCGGCATCGCCCGGCTGCGTGAGGCCGCCGACGGCGCCGGGCGCCAAATCACCCGCCATGTCCAGCTCGCCCAGGAACTCAAGGGCGATCTCGGCTATCTCGTCGAGCGTGGCGAGAAACTCGCCGACCGGCTCGATCGCTCTCTGCGCGCCGGGCGCGCCGTCGCCGCCGAGACCAGTTCGGCGCCGACCTACGCGCCGCGCCAGCCGGCGCTGGCCGTGGCGCCAGAGCCAGAGCCGGCGGCGCGCGGGCGCAGTCAGGCCGAGCGTGATCTGATGAAAGCGCTGAGGATGGCGCGATGATTTTACACCGGGCATCTGGGGCGACGCGCGGCTTTGGCTTTCGTCTTCCGCGTCTTTTGCCGCTGACGATGGCGGTGATGTTGGTGCTGCTGGTCCTCAAAACCACCGGCCTGGTGCGGACGGCGTTCTTCTCCCCGGCCGAGGAGCGGGCGCTGGCGGCGGTCGAGGACAGCGTGGTGCCGACCGCCCATGCCGCCGCCTCCGCCGCCAATCCCGCGCCGCCCACCGGGAACGGCGCGACTTCAAATATCGCGGCGAACGCGGGAACCACTGCCGCCAAACCTGGCCCGGTCGACGATCCGGATAAGCCAGTCAATCTCGCGAAGCCCGAGGCGCCGCAAATCAGCGACACCGAACGCCATCTGCTGCTCGATCTTCGTGAACGCAAGAAATTACTCGATCAGCGCGAGGCGGCGCTCGGCGAGCGCGAGGCGGCACTGGCCGCCGCCGAGCGGCGGATCTCGGCCCGCGTCGATGAACTCAAGACACTGCAGGACCGGCTCGTCACCCTGGAAGCGGCGCGCAAGCAGCGGGAGGAATCGAGCTGGGCCGGCCTCGTGAAACTCTATGAAACTATGCGGCCGCGCGACGCTGCGGTGATTTTCAATGATCTCGACATGAATGTTCTCCTGCCGGTGGTCGACAGGATGAAGGAAGCGAAAGCGGCCGCTGTCCTCGCCGCCATGCAACCCGAAAAAGCGCGCCAGATCACGACGCAACTGGCGGCGATGCGTACCCACGAGTCCGGCGGTAGCTGATCGCGCCGGCGACGAAGATATTTGTGCGGCAAAACACCGCGGTTCGATGAAAGGACGAGGAATGGCGATCGACAAAGCGATGAACGTGCTCATCGTGGATGATTATAAAACCATGCTGCGCATCATCCGCAATCTTCTGAAGCAGATCGATTTCAACAATGTCGATGAGGCGACCGATGGCGCCGAGGCATTGTCGAAGCTGCGCTCAGGCAATTTTGGCTTGGTTATCAGCGATTGGAACATGCAGCCGATGACCGGCCTGCAACTGCTCCAGGAAGTGCGTGCCGATGCAAGGCTCAAGGCGATGCCGTTCATCATGGTGACCGCCGAAAGCAAGGCGGAGAACGTCGTCGCCGCGCGTCAGGCCGGGGTCTCGAATTACATCGTCAAACCCTTCAATGCCGAGACCTTGAAGGAAAAAATCGAGAAGGTGCTCGGTCATGCCTGAACATGCCGCGGAGATTTCTGCCCTGACGCTCCGTCTCGATGAATGTCGTCGCCGCTATCCGGCGAGCGATCCCGAGATGGTGGCTGACGTCGTCCGGGCCGTTCTGACGACGATGCGCGGCGATCTCAGCGCGCAGGAGACCTCGCTCTTGCATGAGATCGAGGAACTCGGCCACGTGATCGCCAACGCCAAGGCGGAAATCGAGGCGTTGCGGATGGACGATATCGGGTCCAGCCACATTCCGTCTGCAACCGACGAACTCGATGCCATCGTCGCCCATACCGCGATGGCGACGGAAGCGATTCTCGAAACCTGCGAAACCCTCGATGCCGTTGGCGAGCATCTCGATCCCGCCTATGCCGCGAAGCTTCAGGATGCCACCACACGCATCTACGAGGCTTGCAGTTTCCAGGATATCACCGGCCAGCGCATCACCAAGGTGGTGCAGACTCTAAAGCAAATCGAACGCAAAGTGATGCAAATCATCGACGCATTCGGCGTCGGCGCTGGCGCAGCCCCGGCTGCAAACGAGGCCGCGACGGCGGCCGCGTCGGTCGAGACGGCGCTCCTCAATGGTCCGCAATTGCCGAGCCTCGCCATGGATCAATCCGATATCGACCGGCTGCTCGCGAGTTTCGATTGATGCGCGCAGTCCTGCTCGCAACCTTTCTCTGCGCGCTCACACCGGCGGCGTGGGCGGTCGAGACCGCCAGTGCCCCGGTATCGGTGCCTGTGCGCATTGGCGAGCATGACGGTTTCGGGCGTGTCGTTTTCGATTTTCCCAAGCCGCCGGTATGGCATATGGAACGCCACGGCGACGAGGTGACGCTCTCTTTTGCCGCCGAGGATCAGGTGATTGCCCCCGGCGGTGCCGTGCCACGCAATGTGCGCGCCATTGCCGGCGGCGCCGGCCGGGCGCTGATCCGCGTCGTCCCTGGCGCCGAACTCCGGGTTACGCGGATCGGCAATCGCCTCGCGCTTGACATTCTTTCCCCGCCACCCGCGCGGGCGTCATCCGCCGCCGCCGCCGCCGCCGCCGGCCCGCCCGCCGCGGCGACGCCGGCGCCATCACATCATGCCGCCATCAAGCGGCACTTGCCCAAGGCGATGCCGGCGCTGGTGCCGGCGCCTGCGTTGCTGCCGGCAGCGGCGACGCCGGCGCCGGTCGCGCCGAACGCGGCTCCCGTCGCTGTGACCGCGACCGAAGATGTCGATGGTCTGCCCGCCGGCCCGGTTACGCACGTGAATGCCGCCGGCGAGGATGCTGACGCCGAACCGCAGCGCAGCCTTCCCGACATCGTCGCGACCCTTCCCGGTGCGGTTGGCCCGATGGCGCTGGCCGCGATGCGGGTCGACCCGCCCGCCGAATGGGGCGGGGCCGCCATTGTGTTGCCGTTCGCGCCGGGCACCGGGGCGGCGGCGTTCCGCCGCGGCAGCGAGGCGCTGGTGGTGTTCGACGAGGTCCGCCCGGTCGATCTCGCGGGTTTGCGCGGCGATCCCTTCTTTGGCCATGCGGTGGTGCAAGAGCTTCCCGCCGGCACCTTGCTGCGCTTGCCGCTGGCGCCGGAGGCGTCGCTCGCGTTGCGGCCGAGCGGACGCGGCTGGCTGGTGGTGGAGACGGTAAAGCCGCCGCCCCTGACCCCGATCGACCCCGCGACTGAACTCGCCGGCCAGGCGGCGCCGCCGCCCGCGGCCAGCGGCGGCTTGGGCAAGGCGGAGGGTCAGAAGGCGGCGCAAGCGGCCCCGGCCGCCGCGGCGCCCAACGCGTCGGGTGCAATGAATGTCACGCTGGTTGCGCATAACGCTGCCCATGTCGTGATGCTCGATGACCCGCAAACCGGCGGCAACCTCCTCGTTGGAACCCAGCGCAGCGCCGGCGAGGGGGTTGAGGTCGCGCGCCACACCCCGGAATTCGCGCTCCTTCCGAGCTGGATGGGGGTCGCGGTGGAGGCTTTTTCCGATCGCCCGGTGCTCAGGGTCACCAAAGACGGTTTTCTGCTTACCGCCGGCGGTGAGCAGCCCGGCCTCGCGGTTTCCGCGATCATGCCCGGCGCGGCGGCGTTGGCCCGGGCGATGACGCTCACCCGTCATTTCGATTTCCCCGATCTGCCAACGGCGGTGTTGCAACGCCATCTCCAGGCGGCGATTGACGATGCAGCGGCAGTTCCGGCGCGTGCGCGCGGCGCTGCGCGGCGCGACGTCGCGACGACGATGATCGCGCTCGGGCTCGGGCCGGAGGCGCAAGCCGTGCTCCGCCTCGCGACGCTCGAAGATCCCGCCGCCGCGAGCGATCCCGATATGATCGGCCTTGCCGCGATCGCAGCACTCGTCGCAGAGCGTCCGGCCGAGGCGGCCGGTATCGATGACCCGCGCCAGCCGGCCAGCGACGAACTCAACCTCTGGCGCGCCGTGCGGCACGCCATGCTGGACCCGCAGAGCGAGGCGGCGGCGGCCGGTTTCGCGGCCGAAACCCGGTTGATACTCGCCTATCCCGCCAGCTTGCGCGCGCGGCTCCTGCCGCTTGCCGGCGAGACGATGGTGCGGGGCGGTCAGGTCGCCGCCGCCGCGGCGCTGCTTGCCGACCAGAAAGGCGATCCGAGCCTGGATTTCGCCCGCGCCCTCGTCGCCGAAAAGCAAGGGGACGGCAACGCGGCGCTGGCCCTTTATGATCGGCTTGCCAATAGTCCCGACCGCTTGGTCCACGCCCGCGCGGCGCGGCGGGCGGTGGAGATGCGGCTGACGAGCGGCGCGTTGACCCCGGCGCAGGCCGCCGAGGCCGAGGACCGGCTGCTTTATGCCTGGCGTGGCGACGGGCGCGAACTGGCGGCGCGGCTGCGCTTGGCCGCACTCCGCCAGCAGGCCGGGCAATGGCGTCAAGAGCTCGCCTTGTTGCGTGAGAGCGAGTCGCTGTTTCCCGCTGAGCGGCCGGCTATCCATGCCCGCTTGCTGCAAGCCTTTGCCGATCTTCTGCAGAGCGACGGCGATACGAGTTTGTCGCCGCTCGATCTCGTCGCCTTGGTGCAGGAAAACGGCGATCTCCTGCCCGACGGGGCGGCCGGGGAGGGGCTGGTCGCGCGTTTCGCCGATCAATTGGCGGCGCTCGATTTGCCGGGACAGGCGGCGCAGGTGTTCGAGAAACTCATCAAAAACGCGACCAGCGCGAGCGCGCGTGCCAAATTCGGGGCCCGCCTCGCGGCGCTCCGGCTTGACGAGCATGATTATGCCGGCGCTCAGGCAGCGCTCGACGCCTCCAAAGGTGACGGGCTGTCGCCGGCGCTGCTCGCCGAACGGGCGCGTCTCGCCGCCCGGGTTGCGGCGGGTCGCGGCAATCTCGCGCTCGCTATGTCGCTGCTTGCCGACCAGACCGGCGTTGATGCGGCGGAAACCCGTGCGAGCCTCCTCGAGGCAGCGCATGATTGGCCGGCGGCGGAAGCAGCCCTCGCCGCCTATGTCACGGTGGCAGTGCCGGCGGATGGACCGCTGTCGGACAATAGTGGGCGCATCGTGCTACGCCTCGCCAGCGCCGCGGCGCAAGCGAATGACGAGGCGAGGCTCGCGGAACTCGCGCACACCTATGGCGATCGTTTCGCCGAGGGGCCGCTTGCGCAAATGTTCCGGGTACTAACGGGCAAGCCGGTGCAAGGGGTCGGTGATTTGCCGCAGGTGACCAAGGGGATCGCCGCCGCGCGCGCGCTTCCGGTCGCGCTCCAGGCGTTGGGCACGGGTCTGCCGACGAATTGAGCCACGTTCGCCCGAGCGCAATTTTGGCCTTGCACTGCGGGCACGCTTCGCTTATGCCCCGCCCTTCCTGGCCCAAGGGGGCAATCGCCCAACAGGCCGTCTACTGGTAGGACAGGGGTACGCGATGAACGCACTCAGCCCGCTGGGGATGGTCTCGGAGAATCCGAGCAGCAACCAGGCTTTCTCTGGCCCCGATGGGGAGCCAACCGACCCGTCGGCGAAGGATTATTTCGTCGAGCGCGACGGGCAGCGTTTCGCCGGCATGCATTTGCTGGTCGATCTCTGGGGGGCCGATAACCTCGCCGACCCGGCGCCGATCGATGCCGCCCTGCGCGAAGCCGCGCTGGCCGCGGGGGCGACCATTCTGCATAGCCATTTCCACCATTTTTCGCCCAATGGTGGGGTATCGGGCGTGGTCGTGCTGGCCGAAAGCCACATCTCCATCCATACTTGGCCGGAACGGAATTTCGCCGCTGTCGATATTTTCATGTGCGGCGCCTGTGATCCCTATCAGTCCATCGCCGTGCTTCGCGCCGCTTTCACGCCTGACCGCGTCGATCTCGACGAGCGCCGGCGCGGCCTCGTGCGCTGATGCCGAGTGAGGTCTGGGCGAACGAAACGCTGTACTCGAGTTGGGGGCAGCGTTTCGCGGTGGTTCGTGAACTCGCCCGCGTGCAAAGCGCGTTTCAGGACATCATGATCTTCGAGAGCGCGTCCCATGGGCGGGTCATGCTGCTCGATGGTGTCGTGCAGATCACTGAGGCGGACGAATTCGTCTATCAGGAAATGATCGCCCATGTGCCGTTGCTCGCGCATGGCGCGGCGCAGCGGGTGCTCATCATCGGCGCCGGCGATGGCGGGGTGTTGCGCCGGGTGCTTGCCCATCGCGGCCTCGAGCGGGCGGTGATGGTCGAGATCGATGGCGAGGTGATCCGTCTCGCCCGCGAATTCATGCCGGCGATCGCCGGCGATGCTTGGGATGACCCGCGCGCTGACATCATCGTCGGCGACGGCATCGATTACGTCAAACATGCGCCGGATGCCGCGTTCGACGTCATCATCGTCGATTCGACCGACCCGATCGGCGTCGGCGAGGTGCTGTTCACTGACGAATTCTACGCCCATTCCGCGCGGATTCTTTCGCCCCGCGGCCTGATCGTGAACCAGTGCGGCGTGCCCTTCATGCAGGCCGACGAGCTGCGCGAGACCAGCGCCCGGCGCGCCCGTTTCTTTCCTTATGTCGGCGCCTATGTCGCGGCGGTGCCGACCTATGTCGGCGGGTTCATGACCCTTGGCTTCGCCGCCAAGGTGCCGGGGCTGGACGCGGTCGCGCCCGCCGAGATCCGCGACCGCGCTGCGCGCGCCGGCATTCTCGGGACGACGCGCTATTGGACGCCGGAGATCCACACCGGGGCGTTTTCGCTCCCGCCCTATATCGCGGCGGCGTTGGCCTGAGAGCGCGCTTCACGCCGCCGGTCGCAGCCCGAGCGTTGCCGCGAGGCTCTCGCGAATGAAGCCGACCAGCGGCGCGGCAAGGGCGCTTCGCCCGGCGGCATCGCCGAAAATCGCCATCTCGGCGGTGCCGAGCGGTGGCAGGCCGGGAATTTCGCGCAAATCCGGCGGCAGCGAGGAGCGGCCGAGCACGGTTATCGCAAACCCCGCTTGCGCCGCAGCGATGACCCCGAGCAGGCTCGCCGAGGTATAGACGATCTCATGCGCGAGATTGTTTTGGCTGAGCAGGGTGAGGGCGCGGTCGCGGAACATGCAACCCGCCGGCAGCATGGCGAGCGGCAGCGGCCGGCCGCGCGGATCGGGGGGCGTGAAATCCTCGGCGCCGACCCAGGCGAGGGTCTCGGTCCAGATCGGCGTGCCCGCGGTTTCGCCCTCGCGCCGCTTGCCGATGGCGAGATCGAGCAGCCCCTTCTCGCAGGCGGCGCGCAATTCCTGGCTGCGCCCGACCTCGACCTCGAGCCGCACCTCGGGATAGGTGCGGGCGAAGCGCGAGAGGATCGGCGCGAGGTGCTGCGGCACGAAATGATCGGCGACGCCGAGGCGCAAATGCCCGCTCATCGGCGGCGTGATCAGCCGGCGCACCGCCTCGTCATTCAATGCGAGCAGGCGACGGGCATAGACCAGCAATAGCTCGCCATCGCGGGTGAGTGCGATGCTGCGGCTGGTGCGGACGAAAACGCGCTTGCCGACCACCTCCTCGAGCCGCTTGATTTTGAGGCTGATCGCCGATTGCGTGAGGCCGAGCGCGTTGCCGGCGGCGGTAAAGCTGCCCTCGCCGGCCACCGCGACGAAGGAGCGGAGCAGATCGAGATCGAGATCGGGATAACGCACGGCGGCGGCGTCAAATATCGTCGAACGATGTATCGTCGAAGCTGGTATCGTCGGGCACATCCGCGGCGTCGTTGACGTCGCCGAAAGAGGCGTCGTTCTGGGCGGCATCCCAGCCGGCGGAAGGCTCCGGCTGATTGGCGACATTATCCCAAGGATTGGCCGCTTCCGGGGTGGCGCCTGGCGCCCCCATCGGTCCCGCCGACCAGGGCGAGGCGGATGGTTCCATCATCCCGAAGCCGCCGGCCTCGGCATGGCGGGGGGATAAAAGATCCATCAGCGCATTGCCGACCACCATGCCGCCGGCGACACCGGCCGCCGTGGTTAGCGCCGAGCCGAGAAAGCCCGAGCCTTGGCGCTGAAACATCCCGGGCTGATAATTTGGTGGGTATTGCGGGGGTGGCGGCGCATAGGCCGGCTGTGGCCCCGGCGCTTGCGCCTGCCCACCGCCGAACATGCCACCGAAAAAGCCGCTTGGGCGGGATTGCGCCGCGGCCGCTTGCGCCTGCCCGCGTGCCTGCTCGAGATCGGCTTGGAGCTGGCGGATGCGGTTCTGCGCTTCGGCGAGCGCATGTTCTTGCACGAAAGCAGTCTGGGTGATGCGATATCGCGCCGCCGGATAGCGTGTGAACAACTCGGCGATCAGCGCATCCGCTTCCGGGTCGATCGGCGGCAACGCCGATGCCGTCGCCGGGACCGAGCCCGCGAAGCCGCTACTCTCAGCGCCGGCAATACGGGCGATGAAGCGGGAAATGATGTCGCGTTCTTCATTGGTCATGGCTGTCTCCCACTTCCGGGTGGCGCACTGGCTCGCATGTGGCGGCAGGTTTGCGGCAGTTCAAGCCGGGTCGGCCTCGTATTTGGCGATGCGCCAGGCCGCGGGCTCAGCGGCAGCGGCCTCGTACCACTCCGCGATCAGCGGAAAGGCGCGGATGGCGGCGGCGTAAGCGCGGCTGGCCGGGCCGAGCGGTGGCTCGTAGCTCAGAAACCGCGCGACGACCGGCGCATACATCGCGTCCGCGATCGTGAAATGTTCTCCAAACAGGAACGCGCCGCCGGCGCCGAATCGTGCCCGCGTCTCGCCCCAGATCGTCTCGATCCGCGCAATATCGGCGCGCACTTCGTCGTTTTGGCCGAACCCCGGCGCATGGCGGCCGAGATTCATCGGCATGCTTTGCCGCAGCGCCCGGAATCCGGCATGCATCTCGGCGCTGATCGCGCGCGCATGGGCGCGGGCGATGCTGTCCTCGGGCCACAGCGCGGGCGCGATCTCGGCGCAGTATTCGGCGATCGCGAGCGACTCCCAGATCGCGTGGCCGCGATGCTTGAGATAGGGGACGAGGCCGCTCGGCGAGGCCGCCCTGATCGCCGGCGTCGCCCCGGTGCCCGAGACCGGGATCACCACCTCCTCGACCGCAAGGCCGGCAAGACGGACCGCGAGCCAGCCGCGCAGCGACCAGGAGGAATAGCGTCGCGACCCGATGACAAGGCGACCCTCCGGCATCGACTGCCCCTCCCTGCTCAGGCGGTGCGATCGCCCTTAGCGCCGAGCGCCGCTTGCGCCGCGGCAAGGCGGGCCACCGGCACCCGATACGGGCTGCAGGAGACGTAATCGAGGCCGACACTCTCGCAAAACGCGATCGAGGCGGGATCGCCGCCATGCTCGCCGCAAATGCCGAGCTTGATCGCCGGTTTGACACGCCGCCCCTTCTTCGCCGCCATGCGCACCAGCGCGCCGACCCCCTCGATATCGAGCGAAACGAACGGATCCTTCGGCAAGATGCCGCTTTCGATATAATGGGGGAGGAATTTCCCGGCGTCATCGCGCGAGAGGCCGAAGGTGGTCTGCGTCAAATCATTGGTGCCGAAGCTGAAGAAATCAGCGCTCTCGGCGATGCTATCGGCGATCAGGGCTGCGCGCGGCAGCTCGATCATGGTGCCGATCGAGTAGGTGAGGGTGCGGCCGGCGGCGGCGAACACCTCACCCGCCACGCGCTCGATCTGAGCACGGGTGATCTCAAGCTCGCGCCGCGTCCCGACCAGCGGGATCATGATCTCCGGCACGGGCGCGGCGCCGGTTTCCTCGGCGACCGCGAGCGCCCCTTCGAAAATCGCGCGGGCCTGCATCTCGTAGATCTCGGGATACGAAATCCCGAGGCGGCAGCCGCGATGGCCGAGCATCGGATTGGCTTCGGCAAGTTCGGCGACCCGCCGCTCCATCGCTGCGACGTCCTGGCTGAGCGCGCTTGCGACCTCGGCGATCTCCTGCGCGCCATGCGGGAGAAATTCATGAAGCGGCGGATCGAGCAGCCGGATGGTGACCGGAAGCCCCGCCATGATGCGAAAGAGGGCGACGAAATCCTGGCGCTGGAAGGGCAACAGCCTCTCCAGCGCCGCCCGCCGCCCGGCCTCGTCATGCGCCATGATCATCTGGCGCACCGCGCCGATCCGTGCCGGGTCGAAAAACATGTGCTCGGTGCGGCAGAGCCCGATGCCCTCGGCGCCGAATTTGCGCGCGGTTTCGGCATCCAGCGGGGTTTCGGCATTAGCCCGCACCTTGAGCCGGCGATGGCTGTCCGCCCAGCCCATCAGCACTGCGAAATCGCCCGAGAGCTGCGGCTCGATCATCGGCATGGCGCCGACGAACACCTCGCCGCTGGCGCCATCGAGCGTAATGGTCTCGCCGGCGCGCACCATACGCCCGCCAGCCGAGAGCGTCTGCGCCCCGTAATCGACGGCGATGCCGCCGGCGCCGGCGACACAGGGCCGGCCCATCCCCCGCGCGACAACCGCCGCGTGACTGGTCATGCCGCCGCGCGTCGTTAGAATGCCACGCGCGGCGTGCATGCCGTGGATATCCTCGGGGCTGGTTTCGATGCGCACCAGAATGACCGCCTCGCCTTTGGCGGCGCGACTTTCGGCCTCGTCGGCACTGAAGACGGCGGCGCCGACCGCTGCCCCCGGGCTCGCCGGCAGGCCCTTGGCGAAGACTTGGCGCGCTGCTTTCGGGTCCAGCGTCGGGTGCAGGAGTTGGTCGAGGGAGGCGGGATTGACGCGGCGCACCGCTTCCTTCTCGTCGATCAGCCCCTCGCGCGCCATCTCGACCGCGATCCTGAGGCTCGCCGCCGCCGTCCGCTTGCCGCTTCGCGTTTGCAGCATGTAGAGCTTGTTTTTTTCGACGGTGAATTCGATGTCCTGCATGTCCTGGTAGTGTTTTTCCAGGGTTTCGCGGACTTTCAGCAATTCCTTGTACGCCGCCGGCAGGGCGCGTTCCATGCTGGTCTCGCCCGGTTTCGCTTGCGCTTCTGAGAGCGGCTGCGGCGTGCGGATACCGGCAACCACGTCTTCACCCTGCGCGTTGACCAGGAATTCACCGTAAAACACGTTCTCGCCGGTCGAGGGATTGCGGGTGAAGCAAACGCCGGTTGCGCAATCATTGCCCATATTGCCGAACACCATCGCCTGCACATTCACCGCCGTGCCCCATTCGGCGGGAATGTCATGCAGCCGCCGATAGGTGATGGCGCGCGGGTTCATCCAGCTCCCGAACACCGCGCCGATCGCGCCCCAGAGCTGATCCTCGGGGTCCTGCGGGAAGGGTTTTTTCGTCTCCTCCTCGATCATGTCCTTGTAGGCGGCCACCACACGATGCCAGTCCTGAGCGGTGAGGGCGGTATCCTCGGTCGCGTCCTCGTCGAGCTTCACATGCTCGATGATTTCCTCAAACCGGTGATGATCGACGCCGAGCACGACAGAGCCATACATCTGAATGAACCGCCGATAGCTGTCCCAGGCGAAGCGGGCATCACCGGAGGCATTGGTCAGCCCCTCGACGGTCGCGTCATTGAGGCCGAGATTGAGGACGGTATCCATCATCCCCGGCATCGAAACCCGCGCTCCCGAGCGCACCGAGACCAGCAGCGGCTTGTGCCGGTCCCCGAATGTCCGCCCCGTCGCCTGCTCGACGCGCGCCAGCGCCGCTCGCACCTGCCCGGCCAGCGCCTCGGGATAGCGGCGGTCATTCTTGTAAAACTCCGTGCAGACCGCGGTGGTGATGGTAAAGCCCGGCGGCACCGGCAGGCCGATCGCCGCCATCTCGGCGAGATTGGCGCCCTTGCCGCCAAGCAGATCACGCATCTCGGCGCGGCCTTCATTGTGGCCGGCGCCAAAACTATACACCCACTGGGTCATGCTGTGGCCCTCCTCAGGATGTTATTTGTTGCGTTACAAAAAAATGAAGAGAAAATCTTCTTTTTCTGAAGAAAAAGAAGCAAAAAGACTTTTCCCCGTTCTCTCGGCGTAACAACGCCGCAGGCACTGCGGCAAAGGATAAAAGTTTTTTGGTTCTTTTTTTCAAAAAAGAACATTTTTCCCTAACCTTCGATGAGCGAGAAATCGGCGACGCGGTTCATGGTATCGCGGATGCGTGAAAGAAGCCTCAACCGATTGCGGCGCAAGGCGGGATCGGGGTCGTTGACGGTGACTTTCTCGAAGAAGGCATCGATCGGCGGGCGAAGCCGCGCCATCGCGCGCATCACGGACGCGAAGTCTTCGTCGGGCATGGCGTTCTCGATGTCGCGGCTCGCCACGCTGAGCGCTTCGTAAAGCGCGTGTTCCGCGGGTTCCGTAAACGCGGCGGGATCGGGCTCTCCCGTGTGCGGCCCATCTTTTTTGTCCTCGATGCGGACGATATTGACCGCGCGGCGATAGCCCGAGAGGAGGTTCATGCCATCCTCCGTTTTCAGAAGATCGTCAAAGGCTTCGGCCTTCGCGATGAGATGCAAGAGGTCATAGCGCCGTTCATTCGCGCGCTCGGCGAAGAACGCGGCCGATGCGATATCGTGGCGCAAGCCTTCTTCACGAAGCTGAATTTTCAGGCGATCCTCAATGAAGCGGGAAATGCTACCGCGAAGATAAGCGCTCCGAGCGTTTTCGTCAGGTACGGGGGATCGGCTCAGTGATCTCGATGCAGCATTGATCAACCCCCAAAGCGAAAGCCGCAAGCCATTTTCACGAATGATCCGAATAACCCCCAAAGCCGCGCGCCGCAGCGCGTAGGGATCACCGGAGCCGGTTGGTCTTTCGTCGATCGCGAAGAAGGCGGCGAGTTGGTCGAATTTGTCGGCGAGCGCAACCGCGATCGAGACCGGCGTGGTCGGCACGGCGTCGCCGGTGCCTTTGGGGAGATAATGATCGCGGATCGCCTCGGCGATTTCGCGCGGCTCTCCATCATGCTGCGCGTAATAATAGCCCATCACGCCTTGCAGTTCGGGAAATTCGCCAACCATCCCGGTGGTGAGATCGGCTTTCGCGAGAAGCCCGGCGCGGGCGGCCTGCTCTGGATCGGCGCCGACGAGGGGCGCGATATCCCGAGCCAGCTCCGCGAGGCGCTGCGCGCGGTCATATTGCGTGCCGAGCCTGGCGTGGAAAGTGACCGATTTCAGCGCTTCGACCCGGCTTTCCAGCCGCACCCGCCGGTCGAGATCATAAAAATGCCGCGCATCCGAAAGCCGCGCGCGCAACACCCGTTCGTTGCCGGCGATGATCGCGGCACCCTCATCCGCAGCCACGATATTGGCGACGAAAGCGAAACGCGGTGCCGGCGCGCCGTCCGCATCGAGCATCGCAAAATAGCGCTGATTGACCCGCATCGAGACTTGGCGGACCTCGGCGGGAAGGTCCATGAACGCGGCGTCGATCGTCCCGAGGAGGGCGACCGGCCATTCGATGAGGCCGGTGACTTCCTCGAGCAAACCCTCATCGGCGACGACGCTCAGGCCCTTCGCCTGCGCAATTTTCCTGATACCGTCTTCGATCAGGCGGCGGCGCTCGGTGGGATCGGCGATGACGAAGCGTTCCCGCAACGTATTCTGCCACTCCTCGGCGCCGTGGACGGCGAAAGCGCCCGGCGCCATGAAGCGATGCCCCTCGGTCTCGTTGCCCGAGACCAGCCCATGCCCGTCATCCTCGCCCTGGCGGAGGTCGAACGTTACCACCTCGCCATCGAGCAGAGCGACGATCCGCCGCAAGGGCCGCACCCAGGTGAACTGGCTTTTGCCACCCCAACGCATCGATTTCGGCCAAGGGAAGCGCCAGAGCACGCCCGGCATCGCCGCCGCGATCAACGCCGCCGCCGTCTGCCCCGGGATGGTCCGGCGCAGCACCCAGTAATCGCCCTCGGCCACCAAATCCTCGCGTGCCGCGCCGTGTTTGCGGAGGAAGCCCGCGAGTGCTGCCTCCGGTGCGCCTAAACGCGGCCCACGCTCGGCGCTCTCGCGCGCCGCGACCTCACCCCGCACCTGGACCGCGAGCGCGATCCGCCGCGGCCCCCAGAACAGCGTTGGAACACCCGGCATCAGCGGCGCCAATGCCTCAGCGATCAGGCGCGCGACGGTCTCGGCGCCGCGCTGCTGCAGCCGCGCCGGGATTTCCTCGGAGAAGAGTTCCAAAAAAAACGCCGGCATTTATGTGGCCTCGCCGGCGAGCCACGCCTCGGCGCAGCGTTTGGCGAGCGCCCGGACGCGCCCGATATAGGCGGCGCGCTCGGCAACGCTGATCACGCCGCGCGCGTCGAGCAGATTGAAAAGATGGCTCGCCTTGATGCACTGGTCATAGGCCGGCTGCGCGACCCCGGCCTCGGCCAGGCGGGCGCATTCGGCTTCCGCGTCGGCGAAATGGCGCGCCAGCATCGCGGTATCCGCCAACTCGAAATTATGCCGCGAATAGTCGCGCTCGGCGCGCAGAAAGACATCGCCATAGGTGACGCCGGCACCGTTGAAGTCGAGGTCAAAAACGTTTTCGACGCCCTGGACATACATCGCCAAGCGCTCCAGCCCATAGGTCAGCTCGGCGCTGGGGAGCACGCACCCGATCCCGCCGACCTGCTGGAAATAGGTGAACTGTGTCACCTCCATCCCGTCGCACCAGACCTCCCAGCCGAGCCCCCAGGCGCCGAGCGTCGGGCTCTCCCAATCATCTTCGACGAAGCGGATATCGTGTCGCTGAGGGTCGATCCCTAGGGCGCGATAGCTTTCGAGCAACAACGCCTGCGGATCGGCCGGGCTCGGCTTCAAAATCACCTGATACTGATAATAATGCTGCAAGCGGTTCGGATTCTCGCCATAGCGCCCGTCACTCGGGCGGCGGGAGGGCTGCACATAGGCCGCCCGCCAGGGTTTTTCGCCGAGTGCCCGCAGCGTCGTCGCCGGGTGAAACGTGCCGGCGCCGACCTCCATGTCATAAGGCTGTAAAATGAGACAACCCTGCCGCGACCAGTAGTCATGCAGGCGAAGGATCAGCTCCTGAAAGCTCGGCGCGGCCATGGGCTCCATTGACGAATTGGGGGCAGGGCGTCTCAGATGGCGCGCACCATAGGGGCGAAGCCCGGGCCCGGCAAGGCGAGCGCCTTGCGGAAAGAAAGGACGACGATGACCGCGACGACGACCGAGCACCTGATCCGCGCGTATTACGACGCCTTCAACCGCGGCGACCGGGCGGGTTTCCTCGCCCTCCTCGCCGATGACGTGATCCATGACGTGAGCCAGGGCGAGCGCGAGATCGGTCGCGCCGCCTTTGCCCGCTTCCTCGAGCACATGGACCGCTGCTATCGCGAACGGATCGAGGACATCGTCGTCATGACCACGCCGGACGGGCGGCGGGCGGCGGCGGAATTCGTCGTCCACGGCACCTATCTCGCGACCGACCCCGGCGTTCCGCCCGGCACCGCGCCGGCGAGTGGCCAGCGCTACACCCTTCCCGCCGGCGCTTTCTTCGAGATCCGTGACGGCAAGGTCGCGCGCATCAGCGTTCACTATAATCTCGGCGACTGGATCGCCCAGGTGAACGCTGGCGCGACGCCATGACCGCCGGACGACGCGGCCCCTTTCGCCGGCGCCCCTCCCTCGGCTAGAGTGGCGCCATGTTGCAAGCCAGTCCGCGCGTCGCGCTGTTCGTCACCTGCCTCGTCGATCTGCATCGGCCGACGGTGGGGTTCGCCGCCATCCGCCTGCTCGAACAGGCGGGCTGCCAGGTCGAGGTGCCACGGGCACAGACCTGCTGCGGCCAGCCGGCTTATAATTCCGGCGATCGCGAGACTGCGCGCGACCTCGCCCGTGGCATTCTCGATGCCTTTGGCGGCTATGATTACGTGGTTGTTCCCTCGGGGTCCTGCGGCGGGATGCTGCGCCACCATCTGCCAACCCTGTTCGAGGACGACCCCAATCTTCGCGCCCGCGCCGAAGCGCTCGCCGAGCGCACCCACGAGCTGGTGAGTTTTCTGACCGATGTCATGGGCTTGGATCGGGTCGCTGGCGCCTTCTCCGGCACCGTCACGTATCATGATAGCTGCTCGGGGCTCCGCGAACTCGGCATCAAGGCGCAGCCGCGCCGCCTCCTCGAAGCCCTCGGCGCGACGGTCAAGGAAATGGCCGACCCCGAGGTTTGCTGCGGCTTCGGTGGCACGTTCTGCGTCAAATACCCGGAAATCTCCACCCGCATGGTTGCCGACAAAGCCGCCGATATCGCCCAGAGCGGCGCCGAGACGCTGCTTGCCGGCGATCTCGGCTGCCTCCTCAACATAGCCGGGCGGCTGAAGCGGGAAGGGAGCGCGGTCAAGGTGCGCCACGTCGCCGAGGTTCTTGCCGGTATGACCGCTGCTGTGCCGCCGATTGGCGAAGCCGGCTGAAAAGCCGGGCGAAAAAGACAGGGAAACGCGACATGCTCTCGACCTCGCCCGCCTTCAAAGAAAACGCCCATCAGGCGATCGCCGATGCCGGCCTGCAAAAGGCGCTGACCCGGACCCGGCCGCATTTTCAAGGACGGCGAGCCAAGGCCGTAGAGGCATTGCCGGAGTTCGAGCGTCTGCGCGACATCGGCCGCGACATCAAGAACCACACCCTCGCCCATCTCGATTTCTATCTCGAAACCTGGGCCGCGAATGTCGAGCGCGCCGGCGGCCAAGTGCATTGGTGCGCGACCGCCGATGAAGCCCGCGCCGCCGTTCTCGGCATTTGCGAACGCGCCGGCGCGAAGACCGTGACCAAGGGCAAATCGATGATTTCCGAGGAACTCGGGATCAACGAGCATCTCGAACAGCACGGCATCACCCCGGTCGAGACCGATCTCGGCGAATATATCCTCCAGCTCCGCCATGAGCCGCCGAGCCACATCATCGCGCCCGCGTTTCATCTCAACCGCGAGGATTGGGAGGAGAGCTTCCGCCGCTCCCATACCGATCTTCCCGCCGACCGCGTCTTTCGCGAACGCCGCGACATCCTGACGGAAGCGCGCAGCAAGCTGCGCGCCCGCTTCCTCGCCGCCGATGTGGGCATCACCGGCGCCAATTTCCTGATCGCCGAAACCGGGTCCTCGGTGATCGTGACTAACGAAGGCAATGGCGATCTGACCCAGACCCTGCCGCGCGTTCATATCGTGCTTGCCAGCATCGAGAAAATGGTGCCGACGCTGGAGGACGCGACCAACATGCTGCGTCTGCTGGCGCGTTCGGCGACGGGGCAGGATTTCTCGGTCTATACCACGTTCTCGACCGGTGTGCGCCGCGCGGGCGATCTCGACGGGCCGGAAGAATACCACGTCATCCTGCTCGATAATGGCCGCAGCGCCATGCTCGGCACCGAGTTCCAGGACATGCTGCGCTGCATCCGCTGCGCCGCCTGCATGAACCATTGCCCGGTTTATAACGTCGTCGGCGGCCATGCGTATGGCTGGGTATACCCGGGGCCGATGGGGGCGGTGCTGACGCCGACCCTGATCGGCGTCGATCAGGCCGGCAATCTCCCCAACGCCTCGACCTTCTGCGGCAAATGCGAAAGCGTCTGCCCGGTGAAGATCCCGCTGCCCAAGATGATGCGCCATTGGCGCGAGCGCGAGTTCGAGCGCCATCTGACGCCAAGCACCGTTCGCACCAATCTCGCGCTCTGGGGCTTTTTCGCCCGCCGCCCGGGGCTTTACCGGCTGGCGACGCGGATCGGCGTTGGCGTCCTCGGCTGGCTTGGGCGCCGGCGTGGGCGGCTTTCGCGCCTTCCCTTCGCCGGTGGCTGGACCGCCGGGCGCGATCTGCCGACGCCGGAGGGTGAGACCTTTTTCGCCCGCTATGCGAAGGAACAGCGGCGCCAGCGGGGCGCGTCGTGAGTTCTCGCGAAGCCATTCTCGGCGCCATTCGCCGCCATCTTCGCCGCGGTCCCCTGCCCGCGGATCAGGCGGCGATGCTGCGCGGGCGCCTTGACGCCCATCCCCGTCATCTCATCCCGGCCCGCTCGCGGCTTTCGCGCGCCGGCCAGGTCGCGCTCTTCATCGCCAATGTCGAGAAGGAATTCGGCAGCGTCGTCCGCCTGCCCGACGCGGAGGCGGTGCCCGGCGCGATCGCCGATTATCTCGCGCAGCAGAATTTGCCGCCCGAAATCGTCATGGCGCCGCATCCCGAGTTGCGGGCGATCCCCTGGTCGGCGCGGCCGCTGCTCAAGCTCCGCGCCGGGCGCGCCGAAGCGAGCGACCTCGTCAGTCTCCAGCAGGGTTTCGCGGCCATCGCCGAGACCGGCACGCTGATGCTGCCGGCGGCGCCCGAGCGGCCGACGACGGTCAATCTCCTCGCCGATACCGCCTTGGTTCTGCTCCGTGCGAGCCGCATCGTCGGCGCCTATGAGGAGGCGTGGGATCTGCTCCGCGCCGAGCGGACCGACCCGATGACCGGCGGCTTCATGCCGCGCAACGTCATGCTGGTGACTGGGCCGTCGCGCTCGGCGGATATCGAGCAGACGCTGGAACTCGGCGCGCATGGGCCGCGGCGGCTGCATATCCTGCTGCTCGAAGACGACGCCGAGGCCAAAATAGCGCCGGAAAGCGCTGCCCCGCACGGCGATGGCGCGGGAGACGCCCCGTGACATGTCAGGTGGGCGCGGGCTGAGCGAGGCCGATCTCGCGCTCTGGGCGGCGTTTGTCGAGACGATCCGCCCGCTTCGCGGCCGCGCGCCACCGCTATTGCGAGAAACGCCACCGGTAATGCCGCCGCCGGCGGCGCCCGCGCTGGCGGCGCCGGCGCGGATCATCCCTGAGCCTGCGCCCCGCCGCCGGCCGCCGCTTTCTCTGCTTGCGATCGGGGTCGCGCCGCCCGGGCTCGATGGCGCGACCTGGGAGCGGCTGCGCTCAGGCCGGCTCAAGCCGGCGCGGGTCTTTGATCTCCATGGCTTGACGCTGGCTGAGGCGCATCGTGTCTTGCTCGACGCCGTGGCCGCGGCGCGGGCGGAACAATGGCGCTGCATCGAGATCATCACCGGGCGTGGCAGCGGCGCCGAGGGCGGCGCGATCCGGCGCGAATTGCCGCATTGGCTAAACTTGCCGACACTTCGCCCACTTGTGCTCGCCGCCGCTCACCCGCATCCGGCCAACCCCGGCGCGACCCGGCTTCTCCTGCGCAAATCGACATCTCCGCCTCGTCGCGCGGTTTGATCTGGATCAAGGTCGCCCGCTCCTGTCCCCCGGAAGATGCGCCGGCAACGTCCAGGAGAACGCATTTTCATGACTGACGTGATAAGTCCCGAGGCGCTGGAGCGTGCGCTCCGCAAAATTGGCGAGGAGCGCTATCACAATCTCCACCCCTTCCATAAAATGCTGCATGGCGGGCGGATGAATTTCGGGCAGGTACAGGCCTGGGCGCTCAACCGCTATGTCTATCAGGCGGCGATCCCGCGGAAGGACGCGGCGCTCATGGCGCGGCTTGAGGATCGGGCGCTGCGACGCGAATGGATCCATCGCATTCACGACCATGACGGCATCGCGGCCGACAGCGGCGGCATCGAGCGTTGGCTCAAGCTCACCGACGGGCTGAAGCTCGACCGCGCCTATGTGATTTCGCAGGAAGGCGCGCTGCCGGCGACGAAATTCGCGGTCGAGGCTTATGTGCGTTTCGTTTATGAGCGCCCGACGCTGGAGGCGATCGCATCCTCGCTCACCGAACTCTTCGCGCCCGCGATTCACGCCGAGCGTATCGCCGGGATGCTCGAACATTATGATTTCATCAGCGACGAACTCGTCGCTTATTTCCGCAAACGCCTCGATCAGGCGCCGCGCGACTGCCGTTTCGCCCTCGCCTATGTCCAGGAACATGCGCGCACGCCCGAGCAGCAAGCGGCGGTGTTGGCCGCGCTCCGCTTCAAGACCGATGTCCTCTGGGCGCAGCTCGATGCGCTCTATTTCGCTTATGTCGAACCCGGCTTCATCCCGCCGGGAGCGTTTCGGCCAGCACCAAAATAAAAAAATCTTCTTTTGACTTAGGAAAAACAAGCAAAAAACTTTTATCCTCGGACAGCGCCGCAGGCGCTGTCCAAAAGGGAAAAATTTTTTTGGTTCTTTTTTCAAAAAAGAACCGCTTTTCTTTCTTACCCCTCCATCCGCAGCAACGAACCGTCAGGCTGGAGCTGATAGCCGAAGCGGCGCATGGCGGCGAGAAAATGGAACGAAGCCTTGAAGGCCAGCACCGGCGGGCGAAGGCGCCGCGTCTCGATGTCGCCGGCAAGGAGCGAGACCAGCCCGCTGCGCATGCCGAAACGGTCTTGCGGCGCCATGAACATGTCGCGCAGCGTCGGGGTGTTGATCCGGCGGATCAGCCAGTCGAGACCGTCCAGCGAGCGGCGCATGCGCGCCTCGGCTTGACGGGCGAGGCGCTTTCCGGCGCGCGGGGAGGCGAGCCAGGCGCTCGCGACCGCGGCGCCGAGTTCGGCGCTACGCATCGCCAGCATGACGCCGCTTGAGAAAATCGGGTCGATGAAGGCGAAGGCGTCGCCGATCAGGAAATAGCCGTTGCCGCTCGCCGCGCGGGCGCAATAGGAATAATTGCCGGTTGCGGTGACGGCGCCGAGCGCCACCGCCGCTGCCATGCGCGCCGCAACGCTCGGGCTCGCCGCGATGCGGGCCCGAAAAAAGCTCTCGAGATCGGCGCCGCGGCTGCGGAACGCCGTCTGATTGCCGACGAAGCCGACACTGGTCACCTCGTCGGGAAGCGGGATGAACCAGAACCAGCCATTTTCGGCGAGATGGATGCTGATATACCCGTCTCGCCCGTCGCGATGGCAGGCGACGTTGCGGAAATGGCCAAAGACGGCGGCGGTGTTGTTGTGTTTGTGCGCGGTTTTGAGGCTGGCGCGGGTGGCGAGGAACGTGTCGCGCCCGGAGGCATCGAGCACGAAGCGCGGGGCATAGTGGATGGTCTCGCCACCGTCGCTGATCGCGGTGATCTCCGCCCGTGCCCCCTGGCCAAGGCGGGCGGCGGTGACCCGCGTGTTTTGGACGCCGCGCGCTCCGCGGCGGAGCGCGTTCGCAAACAGGATGGCATCGAAGGCGGCGCGCGGCACCTGATAGCTGAAATCGGGGCGGGCGCCGCCGGCGGCTGACGCGAACGGGTAGGCGATGGCGCGCTGATGGGCGTCGGAGACGAATTCGGCGCCGGGCTTTTTGACCCCGATCGCCGCGACCTCGGCGGCGATGCCGAGCCGCTCCAGCAAAGGAAGGTTGGCAGGCAGCAGCGATTCGCCGATGTGAAAACGGGGATGCTGCGCTTTTTCGAGGATGACGACGTCATGGCCGGCCTCGGCGAGCAAGGCGGCAGCGGTGGCGCCGGCCGGGCCGCCGCCGATCACCAGGATATCGCAAGGAACCGACAAGGCTGGCTTTCCCTATGCATTGGCCACCATGGCGGCACTCTCTATAGCGCGATCATGCCTGGCTGCGATATCGCTCTTTCCCGAGATGGCAGAAGATCCGGCAAGGGTGGTGGTGGTTATTCCGGCGTGCGAGGAGGCGGGCAGCATCGCCGTGATCGTCGCCGGCTGTCTTTCCTTTGCCGCGCCGGTGATCGTCGTCGATGACGGCTCTCGGGACGCGACCAGCGCCTGCGCCGCGGCGGCCGGCGCGCTGGTGCTCCGCCATCCGGTGCGGCGCGGCAAGGGGGCAGCGTTGGAGACCGGCTTTGCCGCCGCTTTGGCCGCCGGTGCCGCCTTCGTCGCGACGCTCGATGGCGACGGCCAGCACCGACCGGAGGATCTGCCACGCCTGCTTACGGTTGCCCGGCGCGCCTCACACCGCATCGTGATCGGCTCGCGCCGGTCCAGCCGATTGCCGGCGCCGCGCGGCCGGCGGGTCGCCAACAGGGTCGCGGATTTCTGGATCTCCTGGGCCGCTGGCCACCCGGTCGCTGACAGCCAGTGCGGTTTTCGCGTCTATCCCGCCGATTTGCTGCGCGCTCTGCCGGCGCGCCGCCGCCCGCGCGGTTTCGCGTTCGAGGCGGCGTTGCTGATCGAGGCGGCGCGCGCCGGCTATCGCACCATTGCGGTCGACGTGCCGGCGCTTTATGGAGGGCCGAGCCAGCGGGCCAGTCATTTCCGCCCGGTGGCAGATGTGACCAAGATTGTTCTGGTGGTCGCCGCCCGGCTGCTCGCCCGCGGGCTTTCGCCGTGGTCGCTGTGGCGGGCGCTCACCCTGCCCGAGGAGCGCGCTTGATGCCGCCACGTTTTTTGGTTTTGCTCGGCCTTCTGGTGATCGCCGGCTGCTCGGTCACCACCCCCTATGAGGTGATCGCCGAGCCCTTCGCGACCGCCACCGGAACCCTCGAGGCCCGCCAGGCGCAAATCCGCCGCGCCGCGACCGGTCTCGGCTGGACCATCACCGAGGACGATCCCGGCCATATGCTCGCCCACAAGGGCGATGTCACGGTGCTGGTGGAATACGACCCCACCGGCTTCTCGCTGCATGAGACCAATCCGCCTGAAAACACCAATGAAATCGAGACTTGGAACACCGCCGCCGAGGCGCTTGAGAAAAGCATCCTCGCGCAGTCGAAAGCGTGAGACTCATACGTTAAATTCACCTAGGAGAGGCTAGGTTCGGGCCGGTATCGCCGGGGTTTCGTGTCAGGGGGAAGGGCTGCGCATGCGCATTGCGATGATTGGCGGCGGCTATGTCGGGCTGGTCTCGGCCGCGTGTTTCGCCGAATTCGGCGTCGAGGTCGCCGTGGTCGAGGCCGATCCCGGGCGGCTCGCGTCCTTGCATGCCGGACGCATGCCGATCTATGAGCCTGGGCTCGATGCGCTGGTGGCGGGCAACGTCGCTGCCGGCCGGCTCTCCTTTACCGATGATCTCACGTCCGCCCTCGCCGGCGCCGAGGCGGTATTCATCGCCGTCGGCACACCGAGCCGGCGCGGCGATGGCCATGCCGATTTGACCTATGTCTATGCCGCCGCTGAGCAAGTTGCCCGCGCGCTGACGCACCCCGCGGTGATCGTCACCAAATCGACGGTGCCGGTCGGCACCGGCCGGCGGATCGCGGCGATCCTTCGCGATGTCCGCCCCGATCTGCCTTGCGCCGTTGCTTCCAACCCGGAATTTTTGCGCGAAGGCAGCGCGATCGCCGATTTCATGCACCCCGACCGGGTGGTGATCGGCGTCGAGGACGAGGGCGCGCGCGAGGTGCTGCGCCTTCTCTATCGCCCGCTTTATCTGATCGAGACGCCGATTGTCTTCACCAATCTCGAAACCGCCGAGTTGACCAAATACGCCGCCAATTCCTTTCTCGCGATGAAGGTCGCGTTCATCAACGAAATCGCCGATCTCGCCGAGAAGGTCGGCGCCGATGTCCATGATATCGCGCGTGGGATCGGGCTCGATGGCCGCATCGGGCGCAAATTTCTCCACCCCGGCCCCGGCTTCGGCGGCTCCTGCTTCCCGAAGGACACGCTCGCTCTGGTTCGCATCGCGCAAGACGCCGGTGCCCCGAGCCGGCTGATCGAGACCGTGGTCGCGGTGAACGAGGCGCGCAAGGCCGGGATGGCCGGGCGCGTCATCGCCGCTTGCGGCGGCAGCGTGCGTGGCAAGACCGTCGCCGTCCTCGGCCTCACCTTCAAGCCCGAAACCGACGATATGCGCGATTCACCGGCGATTCCCATCGTTTCGCGCTTGGTCGGGGATGGCGCCCGGGTTCAGGTCTATGATCCGCAAGGCATGGACCAGGCGCGCCCGATGCTGCCCGAGACCGTCGTCTATTGTCAGAGCGCTCTCGCGGCGGCGGAGGGGGCGGCGGCGCTGGTGGTGGTGACGGAGTGGAACGAGTTTCGCGCCCTCGACCCGGCGCGCCTCGCTGAGACCATGCGCGGGCGGGCGGTGATTGATCTGCGCAACATTTTCGACCCCGTGACGATGCGCGAAGCCGGCTTTGCCTATTACGGCATTGGTCGCCCGGCCGGCAGCCAGCCGGGCGGTTGAATGTCGGCGCCGGCTGCGCCCTATCCCTACGCTGACGGCTATAACGCAGATCTGCTGGAGCGGATTCCGCCCTCGGCCGGCCTGGTGCTCGATATCGGCTGCGGCACCGGCGCGCTCGGCTTCCAATTCAAGCAACGCAATCCCCGCGCGCGGGTTTTCGGCGTCGAGGGCGATGCGCGCGCGGCAATGGTCGCGGCCGGCCGGCTCGACGGCGTGATCACCGGCGATATCGAGACCCTCGCGCTCCCTGACAGTTTCACGGGTGCCGTCGATTGCCTGGTCTATGGCGACGTGCTGGAGCATTTGCGTGACCCGTGGGCGCTGCTTCGCCGGCATGCCGCGCTGCTGTCGGCAAATGGCGTGTTGCTCGTCTCGCTCCCCAATGTCGAACATTGGAGTTTTGCCGCCCGTCTTCTGCAAGGCGGCTGGCACTATGAGGAGAGCGGCCTTTTCGACCGCACCCATCTGCGCTGGTTTTCGCGCGACAGCGCCGGCCGGGCGCTCGCCGAGGCCGGCTATGTGCCGCTCGACAGTGTCGGGCGGGTGTTTGAGGCCGAACGCGGCCGACGCTTCATCGCCGCCATCACCCCGGCGCTCGCCGCCCTCGGCGTCGATCCCGAGAGTTATGCGCGCCGCGCTCTGCCGCTCCAATATGTCTGGCGGGCAACGCGGACCGCACCGGCGCGGCTGCAGATTTTTTCCACCATGCTGGCGCCGGTCGGGGGGGTGAGCCATGTCCGCGTCGTCGAGCCAATGCAGGCGCTGGCCGCGGCCCCCGGCGTTACGGCGCGTCTCACCAATCTCCGGGACTTGCCACGGCCGGCGCCGGGGGTGCCGCACATCCTGATCCTCCACCGCCCAGCACTCCTCGGCGAGGCTGGGCTTGCGACGCTGCGGGCGGTGATCGCGGCGGGATATCTCGTGGTGTGCGAGTTTGACGATCACCCCGATTACATTCCCATCCTGCAACACCCGGAGATGCATAATTTCCGCGCCGTGCACGCGGTTCAGACGACGACGCCGATGCTGGCCGAGGTGCTCGGGCGCGCCAACCCTGAGATCGCGGTGTTTCCCAACGCGGTGAGCGTGCTCCCGGTGCCGCGAAATTTCGCCGATCCCGCGCATCTCACGCTGTTTTTCGGTGGCATCAACCGCGAAGCCGACTGGCCGGACTTCATGCCGGCGTTAAACGAGGTCGCGGCGGTGGCGGGAGACCGGCTCCGCTTCGTCGTCGTTCATGATCGCGGGTTTTTCGACGCTCTGGCGAGCCCGCACAAGCGTTTTCACCCGATGCTCGACTATCCGGACTATCTCGCACGCCTCGCCGAGGCGGAGATTTCGTTCATGCCGCTCGGTGACACGGTTTTCAACCGCTGCAAATCCGATCTCAAATTCATCGAGGCGGCGGCGCGCCGGGTCGCGGCGCTGGCGAGTGAGACGGTCTATGGCAACATCATCACCGACGGCCGCGATGGCGCGGTGTTTCGAGATCGTTACGAACTGCGGACCATATTGCTCCGCATGATCGAGACCCCTTCCTTGCCGCGTCGCCTTGCCGAGCAAGCGCGCGCGCTGGTCGCCGGCCGGCGCATGCTCGCCGAGCAAATTCCGCCGCGCCTTGCCTGGTATCGTGATCTTTGGGCGCGGCGTGCGGCGCTCCACGCGGCGCTGATCGCGCGGATACCCGCCTTCGCCGATCTGCCGCCGCCGGGGGAGGATGTCTCGTCGCCGTCGTCGTGACGGTGCAGCGGCCTTCGTTCTGGTTTCTCAGGTCTCCGCGCCGACGGCGAGGAAGCGCTGACGGGCAGTGTCATCGGCGGCGAGCGCCGCGAGGCTGCCGGCCCAGACCGCTTCGCCTTTCTCGATCACCACCGCGCGATCGCCGAGGCGCTCGGCGAAATGCAGATTCTGCTCGGCGAGCACGATCCCGACCCCCTCCGCCTTCAGCGCGATAATGGCCGCCGCCATCTGCTCGACGATCAACGGCGAGAGCCCCTCGCTCGGCTCATCGAGGAGCACGAGACGCGGGTTGCCCATCAATGTGCGCGCGATCGCGAGCATCTGCTGCTCGCCGCCGCTCATCTGCCCGGCCAAGCGGTCCCGCGCCGCAGCGAGATTGGGGAAAAGCGCGTAAAGCCGCGCCGGTGTCCATGGCGCGAGCCCCGGGCGCGGCGCCTGACGGCCGATATCGAGGTTTTCGGCGACCGTGAGCCCGGCAAAAATGCGCCGCTCCTCGGGCACATAGCCGAGGCCGAGGCGGGCGATCCGATGCGGCTCGGCGCCGGCGATCGCGCGCCCGGCAAAGGTTATTCGCCCGCGCGCCGGGCGCACGAGGCCGATCACGGATTTCATCGTCGTGCTTTTGCCGGCGCCGTTGCGCCCAAGCAGCACCAAAACCTCGCCGGCGCCGCAGGTGAAGGAAATCCCGTGCAGGATCTGCGCCCGGCCGTAGAAAGTGGTCAGATCCTCGACCGCGAGCAAGGCCGTTTCCGCCGTCATCGTCAATGCCCGCCGCTGGTCGCGCCCGAGCCGAGATAGACCGTGCGCACCTTGGCATCGGCGCGGATCTCGGCGCCACTTCCCTCCGCGATCAGCCGACCGCGATCGAGCACCAGGATGCGGTCGGCGACCCCGAACACCACATCCATGTCGTGCTCGGTGAACAGAACCGCGATCGCGCGCTCGCTGGCGAGGCGGCGGGTGAGGTCCATCAGCCCGCCGCGCTCGGCCGGCGCCATCCCGGCGGTCGGCTCGTCCATCAGCAAGAGGCGCGGCGCGTTCGCGAGCGCGATCGCGAGTTCGAGGCGCTTGAGATCGCCATAAGCGAGTTCGCCGGCGGCGCGCTCGGCTTGGTCGCGCATGCCGACCGGGGCGAGCAGGGAGTCGGCCTCGGCGGCGAAATAATGCCGCGCCGGGCGCACGAAGCGCCAGATCCGGCGATGATGCGAGAGCAGCGCCATTTGCACGTTTTCGCGCACCGTCATCGAGGCGAAGGTCGCGGTGATCTGAAACGTCCGCCCGACGCCGCGCCGCCAGATCGCGCGCGACGAAAGCCCGGTAACCGCCTCGCCGTCGAGAAAAACCGCGCCGCGATCGGGGCGGATCTGGCCGCTCAGCAGGTTGAAACAGGTGGATTTGCCGGCGCCGTTCGGCCCGATCAGGGCGAGCATCTCGCCGCTCGCGACCGCGAAGCTCACGTCCTGGACGGCGGCGACGCCGCCGAAGCTTTTGGCAAGGCCCCTTGCCGCGAGCACCGGCGCCATCGGTTTCATGCCGGGCGAAACCGCTGCCAGAGCCGCGCAATCCCGCCGGCGATGCCTTCCGGGGCGGCGAGCACGAGCAGGATGATCGCCGCGCCCAGCACCAGCCGCCAAAGGCTGATCGTGCTCAAGAGCACGTCATAGAGCCCGGTATAGGCGAACGCGCCGAGGACCGGGCCGCTCATCGTCGCGACCCCGCCGAGCAGAACCATGAGCAAAGCATCGACAGAATGGCCGAGGCTGATATAGGTCGGAAAGACACTGCCCTTGGCATAGGCGTAAAGCCCGCCGGCGAGCCCGGCGGCGGCGCCCGAGAGGGTGAACGCGGCGAGCTGGAGCCGCGTTGCGGGAAGGCCGATCGCCTCGGCGCGCAGGCGCTGGTCACGCACCCCGCGCAGCGCATAGCCGAAGGGCGCGGCGAGGATGACGCGAAGGCCCATCGTTCCCGCTGTCGCAAGGAGCAGCGCGAGCCAATAAAAGCCACGCGGCCCGGCGACCAGCGGTGCCGGCCAGACGCCGAGGATGCCGTTATCGCCGCCGGTGAGATCGACCCACTGAAATGCGATCGCCCAAACGATCTGCGCGAAAGCCAGCGTCAGCATGGCGAGATAGACGCCCGAGAGCCGGACCACGAAAGCGCCGAAGAGGGCCGCCATCACGCCGGCAGCGAGCGGGGCGAGCACGAGGCCGAGCGGCATCGGCGCCGCGAGCAGATGGACCGCAAACGCGCTGGCGTAGGCGCCGATACCGAACCAGGCGGCGTGGCCAAAGCTCGCCATGCCGCCCGGTCCCATCATGAAATGGAGGCTGGCGGCAAACAGCATGGCGATCAGCATCTCCGTCCCGATGGCGAGCGGGTAGGGGCCCAGCCAAAACGGCGCCACGGCCGCGAGCGCCAGCGCGCCGAGGCCGATGAAGCCGAGCACGCGCGGCGCCGGCCGCACCACCGCCCGTGCCTCGCCGCCGCCGGCCGCGCGTCCCGGCGGCCGGCCGAGCAGGCCGTTTGGGCGCAGCACCAAAACCACCGCCATCACCACGAAGACCAGCGCCAAGGTCGCGCGCGGCACCAGCATGATGCCGAACGCCTGCAAAAGCCCGATCAGAAGGCTTGCTGCCGCCGCCCCCGGCAGGCTCCCGAGCCCACCGACCACGACGACGACGAAGGCATCCGTCACCGTCGTCAGATCCATGCCGAGATTGGCCGAGGCATCGGGCAGCATGAGCACGCCGCCGAGCCCCGCGAGCGCCGCCCCGAGCGCGAACACCGAGGTGAAGAGAAAGCGCTGATCGACGCCGAGCGCCGCCACCATCTCGCGGTCCTCGGTCGCGGCGCGCACCAGCCGGCCCCAACGGGTGCGCGCAAATACCAGCCAGAGCGCGAAAAAGACCAGCGGGAACAGCGCGATGACGATGAGGTCAAAGCGCGGAAAGCGCGCCCCCCCGATGGTGACGAAAGCGCGCAGCCAAGGCGGGCGGCGGAGCGAGAGATCCTCAACCCCCCAGAGCCATTGCACGATGTCTTGCGCCATCAGGACGACGCCGAAGGTCGCGAGCAGTTGGAACAATTCCGGGGCGCGATAGATCCGGCGCAACAGGCCGATCTCGAGCCCGGCGCCGATCACGGCGAGGATGGCCATCGTCGCCAGCGCCCCGAGCGCAAAGCCGAGCGGGGTCGGCGGCAGGCGCGAGATCAGGCTCCAGCCGCAATAGGCGCCGAGCATGGTGAGGCTGCCATGGGCGAAATTCACCACCCGCGTTACGCCAAAAATCACCGTGAGCCCGGCGGCGACGAAAAACAGCCCGGCGGCATCGGCAAGCCCGGTCAGCAACGGAAGAAGGGCCTGGCCGAATCCCGCCATTATTGGCCGGCGCCGGGGCGGAGTTTTTGCACCTTCGTATCCGGCGGCATCACCGAGGCGCCGTCGACATAGCGCCAATCGACCATCACCCCCTTGCCATCCTTGAGTGCGGTCTTGCCGAGGAAGGTGCCGAGCGTCGATTGGTGATCGAGGGGGCGGAACATCGCTGGGCCGAACGGCGTCTCGAAGGTCGCGCCGGCGAAGCCATCCGCGAGCCGATCCGGCGCCATCCCGCCGGCGCGACCGATCCCGGCGGCGATCGCCTGAATCAGTGAATAGCCGACCACCGAGCCCATGCGCGGATAATCGTTGAATTTTTTCTGATAGGCTTCGCGGAAGGCGACATGCGCCGGCGTATCGAGGCTCGCCCAAGGATAGCCGGTGACGATCCAACCCGGCGGTGTCTCCTCGCCGAGCGGGTCGAGATATTCCGGCTCGCCGGTGAGGAGCGAGACCACCGAACGCCCCTCAAACAGGCCGCGCGTATTGCCCTGGCGGACGAAATTGGTGAGATCGGGGCCGAAGGTGACGTTGTAGATCGCGTCTGGCTTGGCGCTCGCCAGCGCCTCGGCGACCGCGCCGGCATCGATATGGCCGAGCGCCGGCCATTGCGCCGCCACAAACTCGACATCCGGGCGCCGCGCCTTAAGGAGGTCGGAGAACCATTTCACCGCCGATTGACCGTATTCATAATTGGGCGCGACGGTGACCCAGCGCTTGGCCGGCAGTTTCGCCGCCTCCTCGACCAGGATCGCCGCCTGGACATAGGTCGACGGGCGGAGGCGAAAGCAGAATTTCTGTCCCTTCTGCCACACCAGGGCATCGGTCAACGGCTCGCCGGCGATGTAGATCACCTGTTTCTGGGCCGAGAAATCCGACAGCGCGAGACCGACATTGGAGAGAAACCCACCGGCGAGGAGATCGACCTTGTCGCTCTCGATCAGTTCGCCGGCGAGGCGGACGGCGTCCTGCGGCTTGCCGGCGTCATCGCGCGAGATCACCTCGAGCTTGCGCCCGCGAACCCCGCCGGCGGCGTTGACATGCTCGAGCGCCAATTGCCAGCCATTGCGATAGGGGAGGGTGAAGGCGGGAACCGCGCTATAGGAATTGATCTCGCCAATGCGGATCGGCGTGCTCGCTTCGGCGCGGGCAAGCCGGGGTGCGGCCAGCGCCGCCGTGCCGGTGGCGAGAAGCGCGCGGCGGGAGAGGGTGGTTCTGATCATCGCAATCCGTCCTTGCCTTCGATGTCACTGACTTGAAGCCCGCCGATGCGCGGAAGTGGCCGGCCGCTATCGGTCACGACCACGGCGACGACGATTTCATCGCGCCGCGGCGCGTCGGGAACGCGCACCTCCATTGCATCGAAATGGCTGCGCACGAAAGCCGCGTCCTTGTGGCCGAGCGGCACGTCGATCGCGGTGCCCATGCCGCCGCGTTTTTTCGCCGAGGGAACGAGAGCGGCGCCCTTTTCGACGGCACGGCGGAGCGGGGCGCCAAGTTTCGGGTGGAGAATCGCCGCGGCATGTTCGAGTTCGCCGTCTTCCCCGACGATCGCCGCCTTGCCGTAGCTCTCGGCGGCGCCTGGCGCGATGCCGAGCGCCCGAACGGCGCGCTCGCCGAGCAGGCTTCCCAGCATCTCGCCGGCTGCGATTAATTCCTCGAGATCGGCGACATGGCGGCCGGCGAAGGGATTGGCGATCACCGCGACCGCCGCAGCCTTGCGAGTCGGCGGCTTGATGTCTTGATCGGCTTCGCGATGGGTCTCCTCGACCATGGTCAAGAGCTTGCGGATCATGCGACCTCCAGGAACGAAATAGTGTCCTGCCGGGCAGGAAGGACGGTGGCGATCACGCCGCGAAGCGCGAGCACCGCGCCCGCGATCAGCCCGGCGTCGCGCAGAGCTTCGGCGAACTGCCGCCCGGCGTCCAGCGCCGCCCGGATCTCCGCCGGCGTGAGATCCCCGAGTGCGAAGGTGACCAAACGGTCGCCGAGATCGCTCGCGGCGTCGATCTCGCAAGCCGGGCGGCGGCGGATGGCGGGATGGCCGGGGAGATCGATCGCGTTTCCTATCATCGTCGCCGCCGCATCCGCCGCCGCGGCGTTGCGCGCCAGCACGCTGGTTGCATCGGCGATGCCAAGGGAAAAGCTCTTTCCCCCGTTCCCCTTGCACGCCCGCCCCGAGGTCGCAAGGCCGCGCGCGGGAAGGTCGGCCTCGAGCAGAAAGACGCCATCGAGGGCAGGTGCCGCGAGATCGGCGACCAATCCGGCGCGGAGCGTGGCGCCGGGCGCGAGATGAAAGGCGATGTCGCCGCCATTATTGACGAAAGCGCGGGTGAGAGTGCGCCCTTCGATCATTGCCGCGAGCACCGCATCGGCAACCGCACCGGCGACCGCCGCCATCGGCGTGATAAAGTGCGCGGCGAAGGGCAGGCAAGCGGCGTGCATCGCCCGCGCGATCGCGCCCGCCGGCCGGGGGGTTGGCAGCGGGGCGCGAAGATGCGGCAATTCGGCGCAGAGCGCGGGAAGAATGGCCGGGAACGCCGCTTGCGCCTGCGCATAGGCGCGGGCGACCTCATCGGCCTCGCCCTCGGCGCGGCAGAGGCAATCGATCGGCCCGTGCTGAAGATGGAGCCGTCCATCCCGGAGAAGGGCGGCCTGCGCGGTCATCACCAGGGGAACCCAGCCCCGGGACGAGGGGGCTCAAGCCGCGGCCGCGCCGTTTGCAGGATGTCGGCAAGCGGGCGGATGCGCGAGACATGGCCGCCGATCGCGGCATAAAGGCGGCGCGGCAGGGTGAATTCGATCGGCGCGACCAAAGCCGGCGTTGGCACATGGCCAAAGGCGCCGGCGGGGAGAAGCGTGACATCGACCATATAGGTGATGCCGCCGCCCGGCCACAGCATCACCGGCGCGCCGCCGGCGGTGACACGCGTCTCGCCACGATGGATGCTCTCTGTGAGCCGCACCGGGTTTTCCGTCGCCCCGGCGCGAAGGCTGCCGCCGGCGCCGGCCATGAACAGCACCGAGCAGAGCGCCGGCTCGCAATTCTCGCCGATCCGGGCAACGATGTTCGCGATCGCATCCGGCATCGGCGCGGGCTCGGGGACCAGCGCGTCATTGAGGACGAACCAGGCCGCGTGCTCACCGGTGGTCGAGACCATGAGAAGGCGAAGGCCCGGCCAGGCGAGACGCGGATCGATGCGTTCGATGATGGCAAGCGGATCGGTGATGTCGGTGCCGCCCCAGGCGAGGCCGGGGGCGGCGACCTGGAAATACCGCCCCGGCGTCGAGCGCCGGCCGCGCACGCGGATGCCGGAGGGGCGCATGTCGAGGAAGCGCCCCGCCTGATGCTCGGTCAAAACGCCAGTGATGTGGTCATCGACGACGATCACCTCATCGGCGACGCCCTGCCATTGCTGGGCGAAGATCCCGATCGTTGCCGAGCCGCAGCCGACCCGCATGCGGACCTCGCGGGTGCCGTCGATGACCGGCGCTTTTCCAGCTTGCACGATGATCGTGGCACCGCCATCGATACTGAGTTCCGCCGCATCGCCATTGGCGAGCGCAAGCAGGGTCGCGCACGTCACCACCCCTTCGCGTTTG
Source organism: Acidibrevibacterium sp. (assembly GCF_049965395.1). NCBI lineage: Bacteria > Pseudomonadati > Pseudomonadota > Alphaproteobacteria > Acetobacterales > Acetobacteraceae > Acidibrevibacterium > Acidibrevibacterium sp. Next base: position 26,242 of record NZ_JBMFWJ010000013.1, on the reverse strand, counting down.
CTGCCGCCGGTCAGGTGCCGCACGCCGCCGAGCGAGAGCATCTGGCTGCCATATTCGGCGGTGGTGACATGGCCGACCGGCTCGCCTTCTGCCCGCACTGTCGCGCATTCGGCGCCGAGATGGCGGTCAGTGTCGATCTTCACCTTGAGGCCGCAATAGGAGAAAATCCCCTCGCTCACCACCGTCACGGTATCGACGCCGTCGATCTCGGCGCCGACGATGAAGGGTGCCGGCTTGTAATCGGGATAGGTGGTGCCGGCGCCGATCGCGGTGACGAAAACCTCGCGCGAAGGGAGCAGGCCGCCTTCGTCATCGGCCCCGAGAAAGCGCACCTGCTCGGGATTTTTGGCCAAAACCGTGAGCGGGTCCATGCGGGTGAGCCGGCCTTCGACATTGCCGTAGCGATCGCAGGCGCCGGTCTGGTCTAAGCGGATGCGGCACAGCACCGGGCAGGCATCGCAGATGACGATCCCGGGATCGGCTTTGCCGGCTGCGGCCAGCGCTGCGGCATCCGGCGCATCGGTGCTGGCATGGGTATGCGGGGTCATCGCGCTGTCTCCCGGGCGGCATCGAGCAGAGCGAGCAGGCGGTCCGGGGTGCAGGGCGCGGCGGTCGGGCGCACGCCGGTGGCATCGGCGATGGCGTTGAAGATCGCCGGTGCGGTCGCGATCAGCGCCGGCTCGCCCACCCCCTTCGCGCCAAACGGGCCGAGCGGATCGGCCTCCTCGATCAGGATGACTTCGATCGGCGGCACGTCGCCAACCGTTGGGATGAGATAATCATGCAGATTTTCGGTGCGCCCGGGCACATATTCCTCCATCAACGCGAGCCCGAGGCCTTGGGCGATGCCGCCATGAATCTGCCCCTCGACCAGGGTCGGGTTGATCGCGCGGCCGACCTCGTGGGCGGCGACGATGCGTTCGACCCGCGTCGTCCCGAGCGCGGTATCGACGGCGACGACGGCGATCTGGGCGGCAAACGCATAGCTCGCGTAAGGGATGCCCTGGCCGTTCTCATCGAGCGCCGTGGTCGGCGGGTCGAACCTGCCCTCGCCACGCAGCACCAGCCCGTCCGCGTCCGCGACCATCGCCGCCGGATCGAGCCGTGTGTCCATGCCGTCATGGCTCACGACAATCGTGCCATCGCGAAACGCGAGGGTTGCGTCGGGGGCGGCATTGGCGGCGCGGAGGATCGCCGCGCGCAAGGCTTCGGCGGCGAGGCGCGCGGCGTTGCCGCTGACGAAGGTCTGGCGCGAGGCGCTGGTCTTGCCGGCATCGCGCGTCCGATCGGTATCGCCGGTGACGAGGTCGATGACGGTGGTGGGGACACCGAGCGCCGAGGCGGCGATCTGGCGCATGATGGTGTTCGAGCCCTGACCGATATCGACCGCGCCGGAAAACAGAGTGACGCGGCCCGCCGCTGTCACCCCGATCAGCATTTCGGAGGGATTGGACATACCGGTATTGCCGATCCCGTACCACATGCAGGCGATGCCGACGCCAAAGCGTTCCGGCCCACGCACCGCCGCGTTGCGGCGCGCCGCATCAGCGCGGAGGGTTTGCCAGGCCGGCCGGAGGGCTTCGAGACAGGCGACGAGTGCCGCGCCTTCGCCGAGCACCTGGCCGGTTGCCGTCCGATCGCCCGGGCGAAGGGCGTTTTGCAGGCGAAATTCCAGCCGGTCCTCGCCGAGCGCATCGGCGAGTTGGTCCATCAGCGCTTCCGTCGCCAGCGCCGCTTGCGGCACGCCGAAGCCGCGGAAGGCGCCGGCCGGCGGGTCATTGGTGTAAAGCGCCGTTGCAAGCGCTTCGACATGCGGTACGCGGTAGGGGCCCATGGCGTGGACGGGCACGCGCCCGGCGACCGTCGGGCCCCAGCTCGCATAGGCCCCGGTGTTGAAGTCGCCATGAAAGCGAAACGCGGTGAGCCGCCCCTCGGCATCCGCCGCCGCTTCGGCGCGGATGCGGGCAGGGTGGCGCTTGGTGGTCGCGGCCATGCTTTCGGGGCGGGAATAGATCTGGCGCACCGGCTGGCCGGTGAGCCAGGCGGCAAGGCAGAGCAAAGGCTGCAGCGACAGATCGAGCTTGCCGCCAAACCCGCCGCCGACCGCGCTCGGGATGACCCGCACCTGATCGGGGCGCAGCCCGAGGATGCCGGCGAGTTCGTCACGATCCATATAAGGCGTCTGGGTGCAGGCGAAGATTTCAACGCGGTCGTCGACCCGCCTCGCATAGCCGGCCTCGGGCTCGATATAGGCGTGTTCGACGAAGCTGGTGGTGACCGCGATGTCGGCGCGAACGGCGCCCGCAGCCAAGCCCCGCGCGACATCGCCGGCAACCACGCGGCCACGGCAGAGCACATTGCCCGGCGATTGCGGGTGCAATTGCACTGCCTCGGGCCCCGCCGCGTCGGCGAAGGTCACTGGCGGCAGCGGTATCCAGCGGATCGGGATCTCATTTTCGGCGATCTCGGCGAGGGTTTCGGCATCACCGAGCAGGGCCAAAACCGCCTCGCCGCGATAGCGCGCGAGGTTTTCGGCGAGCACCGGCTGATCCTTGCCAGTCGAATAGATACCGAAAACATTGCGCGGGACATCGGCGGCGGTCAGCACCCGCACGAGGCCGGGGTGCGCGGCGATCAGGGGTGCAAGATCGCCGAGCACGAAACGGGCATGCGGGTGGGGGCTGCGGATCACGCGGAGCGAGAGGAACGGCGCCGGCGGCTCACGATCGGCGCCGAACGCTTCGCTGCCGGTGATTTTCGCGGCGCCATCGACTTTTTCCGCCCGCGCGCCGACCCCGTCGCCTAGCGTCGGCGCGGCTACGCCGCCACTGCCGACATCGAGTACCGCCTCGACGATCTTGCGATAGCCGGTGCAGCGGCAGAGCACGCCGCCGAGCGCGTCCTTGACCGCCGCCTCATCGGGATAGGGGACGCGGGAAAGGAGATCGGCTGCCGCCATCAGCATCCCCGGCGTGCAGATGCCGCATTGCGCGGCACCATGGCGCAGAAACGCGGCTTGCAAGGCGGAAAGCTGGCCGTGCTTGGCCAGTCCTTCCACGGTTACCACCGCGCGGCCTTCGACCTGTCCCGCCGGGATGAGGCAGGCGCAGACTTGGCGGTTATCGACCAGCACCGTGCAGGCGCCGCAATCGCCGGCATTGCAGCCGATCTTGGTCCCGGTCAAATGCAAATGATCGCGCAGCAGATCGGCGAGCCGCAGCATGGGGTTAGCGATGGTCGCGACCGCGCGGCCATTGAGGGTGAAGCGGAGACGGGCGGCGGGAAAATCCTTCATGTCGGGCCGCATCCAGGCTCATCGAGCGACGTAACCGCCCGGCGCAGTAGGGTGAGGGCGGCGCTGCGACGGTAGGCGGCGCTGGCGCGCACATCGTCGATCGGGCGCAACGGGGCGAGATGGTCGGGCTGCACCAGATCGGGGTCGGGAAACCGTCCGCACAGGGTCGCTTCCAGCGCCGGCAGCCGGAGCGCGCGGCTCGAACAGGCGCCGACCGCAACGCGCGCCGCGGCGATCCGCCCATCGGGCAGGAATTCGGCGGCGAGCGCGACCATGACGATCGAAATCACCAGATAGGCGCGGGCGCCGAGTTTCATGAACACGCTCCGCGCCGGGAGGGCGGGGGCGGGGATATGAACGCCGAGCACGAGTTCGTCGGGCGCGCGCGCGGTGCGGCGATTGCCGAGCACGAAATCCGCGACCGCGATCCGTCGCCGCTCGCCGAGGCGGGCGAGTTCAACCTCGGCATCGAGGGCGAGGAGCACCGGAATCCCATCCGCCGCCGGGCTCGCATTACAGAGATTGCCGACCACCGTCGCCGCATTCTGCACCTGCAGGCCGCCGATCTGCCGCGCCGCCGCAACCAGGGCGCCGGCGAACGGCGGCAGGCCGGCGTCGCTCACCGCCCGCCAGGTGGCCCGCGCCGGGAGCCAGATCCCGCCCGCATCGACGCGAATGACGTCGAGATCGGCGACGCCGCTGATGTCGAGGATGTCTTCCGCCGGTCTCGTGAGAACACGCGCCGGGAAATGGTCGGTTGCGCCTGCGAGGACGGTGTAGCGCCCACCGGCGAGCGCGGTGAGCGCGTCTGAGACTGTCTGAGGGCGCAGATAGAAGCCCATGCCGCCGGCTCCGATTGTTCGTGTGCATACAATCCGGCGACGGCACGCGCTTGTCAACGCCGGTAATGGCTTTGGGCGGCGAAAAACGCGCGGGGACGCTACCGGCCGGCGACCGGCGGCGGCAGGTGCATCAGCATGAGCGCCCGGCGCAGGCGGATGATGCCGCCGCGGATCTGCCCGGCGTGGCACATCTCTCTCCCCCGCTCGATGAGGGTATTGACCTCGGGGGCGAGCGTGATCGGCGCTTTCTGCGCTTCGGTGCTGGCTTGATGATAGAGTTGATTGCAGTAATCCGGCGTATCGGTGATGACGCGGGTTGCTTCTTCGACCGGCAGCAGGCTGATCACGATCGCTGCCGCCAGCACCACGGCGCCCCCGGAGGTGAGGAGAAATGAACGCATCCGACGGGGTTTACGCCCGCCGGCCTCACCCGTTGCTGTGCGGCGGATGAACACGCGGTCAGGCATCGGCGTACCCCCCGCGTGAGGGAAGGGTGAGGATGGCGCGCAGGCCGGGGGCGTTGTCGTCGAGCGTGAGTGTGCCGTCATGCAATTGCGCGACCGCGACCGCGAGCGCGAGCCCGAGACCAGACCCCGGGGTATTGCGAGCGCTTTCGCCGCGATAAAAGCGCTCCGTAACATGGCGGCGTTCCGCCTCCGGGATTCCCGGTCCCTGATCGGTGACGATGATCCTGACATGCGCACCGGCATCTTCGCCGATCAGGCTGATCTCGCTGCCCGGAGGAGAGAATTTGAGCGCGTTATCGAGCAGATTGGCGACCGCCTGCTGGATCATGTCGCGATCGCCCGAGACCGCGAGCCGGGGCGGACAGCGCACGGTAAAGGCGATCTGCCGCTCTTCGGCGACGGCGCCATAGAGTTCGGCAAGATCGGCGAGCAGGGGCGCGAGATCGACGCTGGTGAAGGCCGAACGCCGCGCCCCCGCCTCGATTTCGGCGATCCGCAAAATCGCCTGAAAAATCGCGACGATACCGTCGAGGTCGGCCTCGGCGCGCTCGATCGCGGCGCGGAGATCAGCCTCGCCCGCGGCATGCGCGAGCGCATCCTCGAGCCGGGCTCGGGCGCGGGTGATCGGGGTGCGGAGATCATGGGCGATGGCGTTGGAGACCTCGCGCACGCCATCCATCAGCCGGCCGATGCGCTCCAGCATATCGTTGATGGTTTCGGCGAGATGATCGAACTCGTCACCACGCCCGGAAAGGCGCACCCGCCGCGAGAGATCGCCAGCACCGATCGCCGCCGTGGTGCGTGAAATATCGGCGAGCGTATTCTGCAGCACGCTCCGCACTAAAAGCGCGCCCGCGACGCCGAGCCCGGCGATCACCAAAAGCGCCCAAAGCAGAGCATCGGTCAGGACATGGCGGAGCCTGACGCGCGCCTCGACGTCGCGCCCGACCAGAAGATGAAAGCCGCCGGGAAGATCGAAGGTGTGTACCCGCGCCAACGAGCGGATATTGTCGCGCACGATCGGCAATTCATACCAATCGTCATTGGCGGCAACCCCCGGCGGCCAGCGATCGAGATTGCCGGCCAGCCGATGACCGCCGCCATCGACCAGCAGATAGATCGCGTCGTCATCGACATTCTCGACGAGGCGGTCACGGATGGTGACGATCAGCGCCGGCAACCCGCCCGCCTGCCAGCGTTCGTTCAAGCCTTCGGCATCGGCGTGGATCGAGGCATCGACCTGGCGATCGAGGAGGGCGGCGGTGTCCCACCAGAGAAAGACGGCGAGCGCGAGCGCGCTCAAGCCGAACAGCGCCGCATAGAGGCCGGCGAAACGCAGACCCGCCGAGCGCAACAGCGCCGGCGGCGTCCAGCGCCCAGGTAGCCAGTGCCTTGGCAATCTTTGCCGGAGCCGGCCGAAAACGCCCTGCCGCCAACGATGCGTGCGTCGCCCGGGGACGAGGCTTTCGGCCGGGCCGGCTTCACGCATGCCGTCCGCCCTAATCCTCTTCCGGCCGTAGCATGTAGCCGGCGTTGCGGATGGTATGGATCAGTGCGCCTCGGAAGGGCTTGTCCACTTTTTGGCGCAGGCGCGAGACATGCACGTCGATCACGTTGGTCTGGGGATCGAAATGATAGTCCCAGACCCCTTCGAGCAGCATGGTGCGCGTCACGACCTGGCCGACATGGCGCATCAGATATTCGAGGAGGCGGAATTCGCGCGGCTGCAGGTCGATTTTCTGGCCGGCGCGGCGCACGCTGCGGGCCAGCAGATCCATCTCGAGATCGCCGACCGTGAGCTTGGTCTGCGGCCCTTCGTTCTTGCTGCGCCGGGTTAGCGCCTCGACCCGGGCGAGAAGTTCGGCGAACACGAAGGGTTTGGTGAGATAATCATCGCCGCCGGCCTTGAGGCCGCGAATGCGGTCATCGACCTGGGCGAGAGCCGAGAGGAACAGCACCGGGGTATGGTTGTTCTGTGCCCGCAGCGTTTCCAAAAGGCGCAGACCATCGACACCGCCCGGCAGCATGCGGTCAAGGATGATGGCGTCGAAATTTTCGCTGGCGGCGAGAAAGAGCCCATCGCGGCCGTTATCCGCATGTTCGACGATGTGCCCCGCCTCGCGCAGCCCCTTGGCGACGAAGCCGCCGACATCTTTGTCATCCTCGACCAGCAGAATGCGCATATCCGCTCTATCCTCCTCCGAGTTGCGGCCGCCGGCCGATGATCACCGGCAATTCAATGTCGTTTCCCTTGCGCCGCACCGTCAGCGTGGCGGCGCTTCCCGGCGGGAGGGCGGCGATGGCGCGTACCACGTCGCGCGGCGTGTCCATTTCCATGCCATTGACCGCAAGGATGCGGTCACGCACCCGCAGGCCCCCGTTGGCGCCCGGGCCGCCCGGCTGCAGCGCATCGATCTCGACCCCGTCATCCTGCGCCGCCAGCGGATTGCCGGTAAAGCGGATGCCGAGCCAGCCACGTTCGATATGATGTTCGGCGCGCAGGGTGTTGATCACGGAAAGGGCGAATTCGCTCGGAATGGCAAAGCCGATGCCGACCGAACCGCCGTTGGGCGCCTCGGTCGCGGTGTTGATGCCGACGACGCGGCCCTTGGCGTCGAACAGCGGGCCACCGGAATTGCCGGGATTGATGGCGACATTGACCTGCAGGAAATCATCATAGGGATCGGCGCCGATATCACGGCCGCGGGCAGAGAAGACGCCGGCCGAAATCGAGGTGCCGAGGCCGAACGGGTTGCCGATCGCGATCACCCAGTCGCCCGGCCTGAGGCCCGCCGACGGCGCCCAGGCTACCACCGGCAGCGGGTGCGGCGGATCGACGCGGAGGATGGCGATATCGCTGAAATCATCGACGCCGACGACGCGCGCTGGCAGAATGGTGCCGTCGGCGAGCGTCACGTCGAGGGCGGCGGCTTTGGCGATGACGTGATTATTGGTGACGATCAGGCCGGAGCGGTCGATAATGAAGCCGGAGCCAACCAGCTTCACATGCCGCGCGCGCATGCGCTCACGGAACAGTTTTTCCATCGGCGTGCCGTTCATGGTGTTCGGCATCGCTGGCGTCGCGGTATTCGGCGTGCCGCTCACGCTCTTTTGTTCGCTCTTTGGTTCCGAAGGCGGCGGGGGTGCGGCCGCTTGCTCGGTCACCGGATCGTCGATCAGGGCGGTGATCGCGATATTGACCACCGAAGGCCGGACTTTCTCAACGACATCGGCGAAGCTCGCCGGCATGTCATCGGCCTTCGTCGTGCCGCCGCAGAAGAGGAGGAGCGGCAGCGCCACCGCAGCGATGACAGTGGCCTTCGCGCGCCGAAAATCTGTCTTCTTACGGGTCATGGGTGCGTTTCCTCCGGGCCCTCGTCACCGATTATGAGAGAGTCGCCAATCATATGCATGATGATACGCCAAAGCGCCATCAGTCGGCACGCATCGGCGGGCGATGGCCGACGGTGACGTTGATCTGGATAGCCTTGCCACCGCGAAACACTGTGAGACGCGCGTTATGCCCCGGCGGGATGGCAGCAACGGCACGGATCAAGCCCTGCGTATTATAGACCGGCTGGCCGTTGACCGAAAGAATGATATCGCCGCTGCGCACGCCCGAGAGTGCCGCCGGACCGGCCTGCACGATTTGGGTCACGGCGACGCCGGGGTCATTGCCGTTGTCGGGCAGATCCTCGAGCGCGACCCCAAGCCAGCCGCGATCGATATGGCCATGCGCGACCAGAGCGGCGACGATACTGCGCGCCTCGTCGCTCGGGATGGCGAAGGCGATGCCGACCGAGCCGCCGGAGGGCGAGACGATGGCGGTGTTGATGCCGACTACCTCCCCCTTCATGTTGAAGATCGGGCCGCCGGAATTGCCCGGATTGACCGGGGCGTCGATCTGCAGGAAATCATCGAACGGGCCGGTCTCGATGTCGCGCCCGCGCGCCGAGACGATGCCGGCGGTGATCGAATTGGCGAGGCCGAACGGATTGCCCGCCGCCAGCACCCAGTCCCCGACCTCGACATTGCGCGAACTGCCCCAAGCGACCACCGGCAAGGCGCGCGGTGGGGAGACCTTCAACACCGCGAGATCGGTGAGTTCGTCGGCGCCGATCACCCGCGCCGGGAGCGAGGTGCCGTCGGCGAGCGTCACCTCGATATCCTTCGCGACCCCGACCACGTGGTTATTGGTGACGATGAGGCCGCTGGCATCGACGATGAAGCCGGCGCCGGCGTCGGTCGCCTTCTCGGGGCGACGGCGGAGCTGCTCGCGGAACTGCTTTTCGAACGGCGTGCCGCGCAACGCCGGCGGCAGCGCATCGAGCGCCTCGTTGGTGTTGAGCGGCTCGGTGACGGCGATGCTGACGACGCCGGGCAAAACCTTATGGACCAGCGGCGCGAAGGAGGGCGGGCCATCATCAGCCCAAGCCGGCAGGGCGGCCGCGGCGATCGGCATCGCGAGCAGCAAGGCGCCGGCCGCATGTATCCAGCCAGACAATGTTATAGGCCCACGCATCGTATTTCTCCAAGCCTTTCGCGTCTTCGCCGAAATGGCACCTCGCCGCCGCCGAAACAAGGCTCTGATACCACGATATCAGGCGGTTAGGGCGGATTTTTACGACACATCGGCGCCGTCGCGGGGTTTTCCGGCCAGGGGTGACGCGGATAGCGCCCGCGCATGTCGCGCCGCACCTCGGCCCAGCCGCTCCGCCAAAATCCGGCGAGGTCGCCGGTGATCGCGATCGGCCGCCCGGCAGGGGACAGCAGCGCGATACGAAGCGGGATACGCCCGCCGGCCAGACGCGGCGTCGTCTCAAGGCCAAAGAAGATTTGCGCGCGAGCGGAGGCAAGCGGCGTCTCGCCGGTGTAATCGATTGCCGCCCGGCCGCCGGGCAGCTCGAGAGACTCGGGCAAATCGCGTGCAAGTGCCGTCCGCTGCGCGTGATCGAGGCTCGCGAGAAGAAACCCGGCAAGATCGAAGCCGGCGAGATCGGCGGCGCGTTCAAGAACTATGCTTCCTTCGGCGAGCGCGGCCGCAAGGCGTGCGGCAATCGCCGCGTCGGTCATCTCGGGCCAGGGGGCGCGCGATGCGTCAATGGCGGCGATCCGGGCGATCCGCGCCTGGGTCTGGCGGGCGCGATCATGCCAGGGGAGCCGCGCGGGATCGGCGGTGATCCAGGCGCCGAGACCGGCCGCGCGCGCCTCGGTGGACGCGGGAAGGGTGCGATCCTCGAGGATCAGCGCGCCGAGGCGGCGGCGACGACGGGCAAAAACCTCGCCGCTCGCCGGATCGACGCTGGTCTCGACGGTTTCGCTGATGCGCGCCGCGAGGGCGGGTGGCAGGCACGCGGGATCGAGGGCGGCGGCGAGGCGAATCCGCGCAGCCCCCTTTGCGTCGAGGCTGGCCGCGACCAAAAGCGGGGCGCGGGCAAGCGGATCGCTTGGCGAAAGCCGCGCGCCACCGCCGCCCGAGAGCCGGAAACTGCCCGGCTCGCCGCGCCGCGCCGCGATGCGATCGGGAAACGCGGCGGCTAGCAAGCGCCCGAGTGCGCCCGGATCGAAGGCGGCGTCCCTTCGATTGTCGTCCGTGACGCCGAGGCGGCGGCGATAGTGCCGCGCCGTCTGACGGAGGCGCGCGATCGCGCCACCGGCATCGCGCCCGGCGTCAGCCAAAAGCCCGAGGCGAAGCGCGATATCGGCGGGCGCATCGGGCCCGCCGAGCGGGTCTCTTTCCTCCAGTAATGCAGAAAGATCGGCTGCTAGAGCTTTATCAGAACTATCATTCGCCGCCAGCATCATCGCCGCGAGGCGGGGTGCCGCGCCAAGTTCAGCCATCGCGCGCCCGGCTTCGGTCAGATGGTTGTCGTCGTCCAGCGCGCCGAGCGCGCGGAGCAGGGCCTGGGCTGCCGCCAGCGCGCCGGTGGGCGGTGGGTCGAGGAAGGGCAGGGCCTCGGGGGCGGTACCCCAGGCGGCGGCGGTAAGCGCCAGGGATGAAAGCTCCGCGTTGTAGATTTCCGGCGGATCGGCGGGCGGAAGTCCCCGCTCCAGCGCTGCCGTCCACAGCCGAAGCGCGCGCCCCGGACCCTCCCGCCCGGCGCGGCCGGCGCGTTGGGTTGCGCTCGCGCGGCTGATCCGCCGCGTCGTCAACCGGGTGAGACCCGTCCCCGGATCGAGCACCGGAGCGCGACGAAAACCGCCATCGATGACCACCCGCACGCCGGGGACGGTGAGCGAGGTCTCGGCGATAGCGCTCGCGAGAACGACGCGCCGCCCGGCGGCCGGGGTCAGCGCGCGGTCCTGCTCGGCGGGGGGGAGATCGCCGTGCAAGGCGAGCAAAGTCGCCTTGCATCCCTCTAAGAGCGCCATCACCCGGCGGATTTCCGCCATGCCGGGAAGAAAGGCGAGAATGTCGCCGGCCGCGTCTCCGGTGGCGGCAAGAACGCCCTGGATGGCGCGCGCCATCGCCTCGGGCAGCTCGCGCGGGCTCGCGAGATCGCGCGTGGCGTGGCTGATCTCGACGGGGTGTGGGCGGACCTCACAGGTGATCACGGCGGCATCGAGCCGGCGCGCGAGGCGATCGCTGTCGGCGGTCGCCGACATCGCGATCAGCCTGAGATCGGGGCGGAACAGGGATTGCGCATCGCGCAGCAGCGCGAGCGCGAGATCGACCTCGAGCGAGCGCTCATGCACCTCGTCGAGAATGACCGCGGCGACCCCTTCGAGCCCGGGATCGGCGAGCAGCCGGCGAAGCAGAAGGCCCTCGGTGATGACCTCGATCCGGGTCGCGGCGGAAACCGCGGCGTCGATCCGGGTGCGATAGCCGATGACGCGGCCGACGGCCTCGCCGCGCAGCGCCGCCATACGCCGTGCCGCAGCACGCGCGGCCACGCGCCGCGGCTCCAGCATTAAAATGCGCCCGCCCGCGACCCAGGGTGCCTCGAGAAGGGCGAGCGGCACCAGCGTGGTCTTGCCGGCGCCGGGCGGAGCGACCACAATGGCGTTAGGTCGCGCCCGCAACGCCTCGCAGAGTTCGGGCAGGGCGGCGGCCATCGGCAGCTCGGAGAAAGCGGCGTCCATGCCGCGCTTCCTAGCATGTGCTTTGCCGCCGCGAGAGAGGGCGGACGCGGCCACGCCAGGGTGTGACACGCGGACCTATGATGGGGAAATGGGAAGCTCGCGATGCGTTTTGACGTGCGGTTGAAGCGATGGGCGCTGGCGTTCGCGATCGCGGCGCTGCTTGGCCTGTGCGTGCTGGCGCCGGCGTCGGCGGCGGAAAGCACGCCGGCCGTGACCGCGCGCGACACCGTGACCCTGGTCAGCGAGAGCAATTCCTACATGCCGGGCGCGCCGTTGCGGCTCGGGCTCCGCTTCCGACTCACCCCGGGCTGGCACATCTACTGGAAAAACCCCGGCGCCGCCGGTGCGCCGCCGACGCTTTCGCTCACGCCCGGCGACGCCGGCGATTTCGTCTGGCCGGCGCCAGAGCGGATCACCGAGGGGCCGGTCACGGTCTATGGCTATACCGGCGAGGTGCTGCTGGCGCGGCGTTTCACGCCGCCAGCGGGGCAAACCGGCGCGCTCGCCATCACTGCCCACGCCACCTGGCTGGTCTGCGCCAAGCTTTGCGTCCCCGAGGAGGCAGAGTTTCATCTCACCTTCGCGCCTGGCCCGGTGACGCCAGCGGCGGAGTCGGCTTTGTTCGCCGCCGCCGAAGCGCGCCTGCCGCACCGCCTCGGCTGGCCGGCGGTGGTCACGCCGGAGGGTCGCCTCATCGTCACCCCGGCGATCGCGAAGGGCGATGAGATGGCCCGGGTTTTTGCCGGGCGGCCGTATTTTTTTCCTGATCGCCCGGGAGTGATCGACCCCAATGCCGAGGAGATGCGCGAGAAGGCGGGGCGGCGGTTTTTTCTCTCGCTCGCAACGCTGCCGGGCTTTGACGCCAACGCCGATCTTTCCGGCATCATTGAATTCGATGGCGATCCAAAACGCGCCGTTGCCATCATCGCCCATCCTGGTGTCGTGCCGCTACCCTCCACCACCGCGCTGCCGCTGTGGCAGAGCCTGATCTTCGGCCTGCTGGGCGGGCTGATCCTCAATTTCATGCCGTGCGTTTTTCCGGTGCTGGCGATGAAAGCGATCGGCCTTGCGCAGTTCGGTTATGCCCGGCGCCGCGCCGTGATCGTCCATGCGCTTGCCTATGCTGCCGGCGTGATGGCGACGTTCGTCGTCCTCGGCGGCATCTTGATCGCGCTCCGCGCGAGCGGCGCTGCCGCTGGTTGGGGGTTTCAGTTTCAGTCCCCGGCCTCGGTCACCGCCATGGCGTGGCTATTGTTTGGCGTCGGGCTCAATCTTTCTGGTGTGTTTTCGCTCGGCGGCGGGGTGACTGGCCTTGGCCAGAGCTTCGCCGGGCGGCATGGTCTTGCCGGCTCGTTCTTCACCGGTCTGCTCGCGGTTCTGGTCGCGACCCCGTGCACGGCGCCGTTCATGGGGGCGGCGCTGGCGGCGGCGATGGTTGCGAAGCCGGCGGCGGCGCTTGGAGTCTTTCTCGCAATGGGGCTTGGGCTCGCGGCACCCTATCTGCTGCTCGCTCTGTTGCCTGGGCTCGGGCGTGTCCTGCCGCGGCCGGGCCGGTGGATGGAATGGCTGCGTCAGGGGCTGGCGTTTCCGATGTATGGCGCTGTTGCCTGGCTCGCATGGGTGGTCTCGCGCGAGGCGGGATCGGCCGGCGTACTCGGGCTCGGCGCCGGGCTTGTATTGCTCGGCTTCGCCGGCTGGCTGCTCGGCATCGGCCAGCAGAGCCCAACGCCGCGGCTGCGCCGGATCGCGCAATCGGTGATGGTGACCGCAGTGCTGGCGGCGCTCGCGATTCTTTCCGGCCTCGCCGCCGTCGCCGCGCCGCCGTCGCTCCTCGCCGAGGCCAATGGCGGGGAGGGGGGCGCGACCCCCTATTCCCGCGCGACGCTTGCCGCACTGCGCGCCGCCGGGCGGCCGGTTCTCGTCAACATGACCGCGGCGTGGTGTGTCACCTGTCTCGTCAATGAGCGAATGGCGCTGGATTCGGCGGAAATCCGCCGCGCGCTCGCGGATCGCGACGTCACCTACATGGTCGGCGACTGGACCCGCCAAGACCCTGAGATCACCGCCTTTTTGCGCCAGTTCAACCATGATGGCGTGCCGCTCTATGTCCTCTATCCCGGTGGCGACCGGCCGCCGGTGGTGTTGCCGCCGATCCTCACCGAAACCTCGGTGCTTGCCGCTCTCGAAACGGTGCGCGAGAAATCCGCCCTCGCCGCGGGCGCCGGAACCCCCTGAGTGCCGGCCGGCGGTCTGCCGCTCGACGTCATGGCGGCGGTGCTCGGCGGCGCGCTTTTGCACGCCGGCTGGAATGTCGCGCTCAAAGCGGGGTCGGACAAAGGGCTTGAAACCGCGGCACTGCTGGCTGGCGGGGTGGTACTCGCGCTCGTCCTGCTGCCCTTTCTCGGTCTGCCGGCGGCGGCGAGCTATCCGGCGCTCGCCCTCTCCACCCTCTTGCACGTCGCTTATTTCTTCCTGCTGATGAAGGCGTATCAGACCGGCGAGATGGCCCATCTCTACCCGCTGATGCGCGGTTTGCCGCCGCTCGTCCTTGCGCTGCTCGGGCTGGTCTGGGGCGAGGCCCTGGCGCCGGCGCGCTGGCTCGGGGTCGCGCTGATTTCGCTCGGCGTGCTCTCTCTGTCGCTGTCACGAGGGGCGGCGCCGCATGGCCGGGCGACCCTGTTCGCCCTCCTCAATATCGCCGTCATCGCCGCCTATACGCTCAATGACGGGATCGGGGCGCGGCTTTCGCGGGCGCCGTTTGCCTATACCTTGGCGACGTTCTTCGCGACAGGTGTCTTGTTCATGGGCGCGACGGCGTTCGGGCGCGGCCGGGCGCTGGCGGCTTTGCCGCGCCGGCGCTGGATGATCGGCTTGGTCGCGGCGGGGAGCGCCATCGGCTCCTACGGGCTTGCGCTGTGGGCGATGACGCGGGCGCCGATCGCCGCAATCGCCGCCTTGCGTGAGACCGCGATCCTGTTCGGCATGGTGCTCGCGCGCGTCGTGGTCGGCGAACGGCTGGGCCCGGTGCGGTTGGCCGCTGGCGCGCTTATCGTTGGCGGCGCGGTGATCCTGCGCCTGTTTTGACCGCTGAGCGCGGCGCTTTGCCTCTCTGACGCGGGCGCGCTAAGGGAACGGCGATAAACGAGGACATGATGGAAGACGATAGCGAAAGTAACGACCACGAGACGCCGCCGGAAAGCCTGCTGCCGTATGACGCATGGGCGGAGGCGGCGCTGCGCGAGGTGGTGGCGCGCGCGATCGAGTACGCCGAGCGCCATGGCCTGCCCGGCACGCATCATTTCTTCATCACCTTCCGCACCGACCAGCCAGGCGTCGAGATTCCGGCGCGGCTGCGCGCGCAATACCCACGCGAGATCACCATCGTGCTTCAGCATCAGTTCTGGGATCTGGCGCTCGATCGGAAGCGGGCGCAGTTCAGTGTCGGGCTCTCGTTCGGCGGGGTGCCCTCGCGAATTACCGTGCCGCTCGCCGCGATCAGCGCGTTTGCCGACCCCGCGGTGCAGTTCGGCCTGCAGTTCCGTGTCCCCGAGGCGCCGGCGGAGACGAAGGACGAAAGCACCGCGACACCGCCGCCCGACGCCGAACCGGCCGCCGAACCTGCCGCCGAGACGCCGCAGGTGGTGCAGCTTTCGGCATTCCGCAAGCGCCCGCAATCCGATGCCAAGGAGTGAGAGGATGGATACCAAAGCCGCCAAGCCCACCCCACGGCCGACAGAATTCCGCTATGCGCCGATGTTTCCCCTCGCCGCCGGCGAGGTGCCGTGGAAGCGGCTCGATCTTGCCGGCGTGAGCGTTACAACCCACGCCGGGCGCCATATTCTTCACATCGCGCCCGAGGTTTTGAGCGAACTCGCCTTCCAAGCGTTTCACGATGTCTCGCATCTGCTTCGCCCTGGCCATCTCCAGCAATTGCGGGCGATCCTCGATGATCCCGAGGCGTCGGCGAATGATCGCTTCGTCGCCTTGCAATTCCTCAAAAACGCCGCGATCTCCGGCCGCGGCGTTTTGCCGATGTGTCAGGATACCGGCACCGCCATCGTGTTCGGCAAAAAGGGCCAGCGCGTCTGGGTCGAGGGCGACGAGGAGGAAGCGCTCGCTTATGGCGTTCATCGCACCTACACCGAAACCAATCTCCGCTATTCGCAGATGGCGCCGCTTTCGATGTTCGAGGAGGTGAACACCGGCAACAATCTCCCGGTGCAGTTCGATATCCTCGCCGCTCCCGGCGAGGCGCATGCCGAGGAATTTCATTTCCAGTTCATCGCCAAGGGCGGCGGCTCGGCGAACAAGACGTTTCTTTATCAGGAATCGCGCGCCGTGCTGACGCCGGAAAAGCTGCTCGGCTTCATCGAAGCGAAGATGAAGACGCTCGGCACTTCGGCCTGCCCGCCCTATCATCTTGCGGTGGTGATCGGCGGCACCAGCGCCGAGATGACGCTGAAAACCGTGAAGCTCGCTTCGACCCGCTATCTCGATGGCTTGCCGACGGCGGGCGATCGCTCCGGCCATGCCTTCCGGGATCTCGCCTGGGAGCAGAAAATCCTCGAGCTTTCGCGCAAAATCGGCATCGGCGCGCAATTTGGCGGCAAATATTTCTGCCATGACGTGCGTGTCATCCGTCTGCCGCGCCATGGCGCCTCGCTGCCGATCGGCATCGGTGTCTCGTGCAGCGCCGATCGCCAGATTCTTGCCAAGATCACTCGCGATGGCGTTTTTCTCGAGCAATTGGAGACCGATCCCGCGCAATATCTGCCGGAGATCACCGAAAAAGATCTTGGCGGCGAGGTCGTGAAAATCGATCTCAATCAGGGGATGGCGGAGATCCGGCGCACCCTCTCGCGCTATCCGATCAAGACCCGCCTCGCGCTCACCGGGACGCTCATCGTCGCGCGTGACATCGCCCATGCCAAGCTCAAGGAGCGGCTCGATCGCGGCGAGGCGCTACCCGATTATTTCAAGAACCATCCGGTCTATTACGCCGGGCCGGCAAAGACCCCGGCCGGCTACGCGACCGGCGCCTTCGGCCCGACGACCGCCGGGCGGATGGACAGCTACGTCGCGGATTTCCAAAGAGCCGGCGGCTCGCTGGTGATGCTCGCCAAGGGGAATCGCTCGCGCGCGGTGCGCGAGGCCTGCAAGACCTATGGCGGCTTCTATCTCGGCAGCATCGGCGGCCCGGCCGCCATCCTCGCCGAGCAAAACATCAAGAAGGTCGAGGTGCTGGAATATCCCGAACTCGGGATGGAGGCGATCTGGCGCATCGAGGTCGAGAATTTCCCGGCCTTCATCGTCATCGACGATAAGGGCAATGATTTCTTCGACGGGCTCGAATGATGCGCTTCACCGTCGACCGTCTCGATCATCTCGTGCTCACCTGCCGTGATCTCGATGCCACGGCCGCCTGGTATCAGCGCGTGCTCGGCATGGAGCGCGAAGTGTTCGGCGCCGAGCAGCGGACGGCGCTCAAATTCGGCGGCCAAAAGCTCAATCTCCATCAGGAGGGGCGGGAATTCTCGCCGCGCGCGGCGCAAGCCCTGCCGGGCAGCGCTGATCTCTGTTTCATCACCGCCGTTAGCCCCGCCGATGTCGTCTCGCATCTTCTCGCGCAGGGGGTTGCGGTCGAGGTGGGGCCGGTTGCGCGCACCGGCGCGCTCGGGCCGATGATGTCGGTCTATTGCCGCGATCCGGACGGCAATCTCGTCGAGATCGCGAGCTATCTGCCCGATTGATCAGTGCCTGATTTTGCCGTGAACGAGGCGGATTTCGATTTCGATCTGCCGCCGGAGCGGATCGCGCAGCACCCGGCGCGCCCGCGCGATGCCGCGCGTCTTCTCCGGGTTGCGCCCGCGGGGCTTGAGGATCGGGTGATGCGCGATCTGCCGGCGCTGCTCGTGCCGGGGGATGTGATGGTCGTGAACGATACCCGCGTGATCCCGGCGCAACTCGCGGCGCGGCGCGGAGAGGCGCGGATCGGCATCACCCTCGATCGCCCTTTGGCCGATGGAAGCTGGCACGCGCTGGCGCGGAATGCGCGGCGGCTTCGCATCGGCGACAGAATAATCTGTGATGGCGGCTTGAGCGCCGAGGTTAGGGCGCGCAATCCCGATGGCGGCGTGATCCTGCGTTTTGATCGCGATGGCGAGGCGTTTGCTGCGGCGCTGCGCGAGGCCGGCGCGCTTGCCCTGCCGCCCTATATCACCCGCCCCGACGGCCCGAGTGCTCAGGATGCGAGCGATTACCAGACGATTTTCGCGGCTCGCGAGGGTGCGGTCGCTGCGCCGACGGCGGGGCTCCATTTCACGCCGGCCTTGCTCGATGCCATTGCCGCGCGTGGCGTTGCACGCGTCACCGTCACGCTTCATGTCGGCGCGGGGACGTTTCTGCCGCCCCGTGGCGCCGATCTCGCGCGCCATCGCCTGCATGCCGAGCGCGGGGAGATCAGCCCGGCGGCGGCGGCGGCGATCAACGCGGCGCGGGCGCGCGGCGGGCGGATCGTCGCCATCGGCACGACGACACTCCGGCTTTTGGAGAGCGCGGTGAACGAGACCGGCGACGTCCTGCCGTTTGCTGGCGAGACCGATATTTTTCTCCGCCCCGGCCACGTCTTCCGCACCGCCGATCTCTTGCTCACCAATTTTCATCTACCGCGCTCGACCTTGTTCATGCTGGTCGCGGCGTTCTCGGGCCTGGCGCGCATGCGCGCGGCATACGCCCATGCCATCGCCGCCGGCTATCGTTTCTATTCCTATGGCGATGCCTCGCTTCTGACGCGCGCATGAATTTCTCCTTCACTCTCGCCGGGCGCGATGGCGCGGCGCGCGCCGGCACACTGATCACCGCGCACGGCGCAGCCGCGACGCCGTGCTTCATGCCGGTCGGGACGGCGGCGACGGTGAAGGCGATGACGGCGGACGCGGTGCGCGCGACCGGCGCTGCAATCGTGCTCGCCAACACCTATCATCTCATGCTCCGCCCCGGCGCCGAGCGGGTCGCCGCTTTGGGCGGACTCCATCGCCTGATGGATTGGCCGGGGCCGATTCTGACCGATTCCGGTGGGTTTCAGGTGATGTCGCTTGCCAAATTGCGCAAGCTCGACGCCGATGGCGTCACGTTCCGCTCGCATATCGACGGCAGCGCCCACCGCCTCACCCCCGAGCGCGCGATCGACATTCAGAGCAAGCTCGACGCGACGATCAGCATGGTGCTCGATGAATGCACCGCGTTTCCGGCGAGCCACGAGACCGCCGCGCTGTCGCTCGATCTTTCGCTGCGCTGGGCGGAGCGTTGCCGCGCGGCGTTTCCCGACCGCCCCGGCTATGGCCTGTTCGGCATCGTCCAGGGCGGTGTCTATGCCGATCTGCGCGCCCGCGCGTGCGAAGCGCTGATGGCGATTGGTTTCGAGGGCTATGCCGTCGGCGGGCTCGCGGTCGGTGAGGGGCAGGCGATGATGCTTTCGGTCCTGGAGGCGACGGTGCCGCTCTTGCCGGCGGAAAAGCCGCGCTATCTCATGGGCGTCGGGACACCGGATGACATCATCGCCGCCGTTCTGCGCGGGATCGACATGTTCGACTGCGTGATCCCGACCCGCGCCGGGCGCACCGCGCGTGCCTATACGTCACGCGGCGTCCTCAATGTGCGCAATGCCCGTTTCGCCGATGATCCGGCGCCGCTCGATCCTGACTGCGCCTGTCCGGCCTGCACCCGCCACGCCAGGGCTTATCTCCATCATCTGTTTCGGTCTGGCGAAATCCTCGGGCCGATGCTGCTCACCTGGCATAATCTCCGCTATTATCAGGATCTGATGCAGCGCCTGCGGGCGGCGATCCTTAACGGGCGGCTGGCGGCGACGGCGGCGGCGCTTCGCGCCGGTTGGGGGGCTGGGGCAAAGGAGGGAGATCGCGGATGACGGAAAGCGGAGCGGCGGCACCCGCCGGGTTAACCCAGCTCGGCGCGCGCGTGTCCCTGCCGGCGAGCCCTGAGGCGGCGGTTCTGGAGCGGGTGGCCAATCCGCATCCTGGGCTCGATTATGTCGTTCGCTTCACTTGTCCGGAATTCACCTCGCTCTGCCCGATCACCGGCCAGCCGGATTTCGCGCATCTCGTGCTCGACTACATCCCGGGTGATTGGATCCTCGAGAGCAAATCGCTGAAGCTGTTCCTCGGCGCATTCCGCAATCACGGCGCCTTTCATGAAGATTGCACGCTCACCATCGCCACGCGCGTCGCGGACGCGATCGCGCCGCGCTGGCTTCGCATCGGCGGCTACTGGTATCCGCGCGGCGGCTTGCCGATCGATGTTTTTTGGCAAAGCGGCGCGCCGCCTGCGGGGATTTTTCTGCCGCCCCAAGGCGTTGAGCCCTATCGTGGACGCGGCTGAGGCGATCCGCACCAAGGCGCTGGCGCTCGGCTTCGATGCCGTCGGGTTCGCGACCGCCGATCCCGATCCCGCCGCCGCCGACCGGCTCAAAGCCTTCCTCGATGCGGGATTTCATGGCGAGATGGGCTGGCTCGCTGCCCGCGCCGAGGCGCGCGCAAGCCCGCGCGCGCTTTGGCCGGCGGCACGCAGCGTTATCGCACTTGCCCTCAACTACGCGCCGGAGGGGGATGCGCTTGCGACCTTGGCGCGGCCCGGGCATGGCAATATCTCGGTCTATGCCCGCAATCGGGACTATCACGATCTGATCAAGGGCCGGCTCAAGCATCT
Organism: Acidibrevibacterium sp.; assembly: GCF_049965395.1. Classification (NCBI taxonomy): domain Bacteria; kingdom Pseudomonadati; phylum Pseudomonadota; class Alphaproteobacteria; order Acetobacterales; family Acetobacteraceae; genus Acidibrevibacterium; species Acidibrevibacterium sp. Next base: position 5,831 of record NZ_JBMFWJ010000013.1, on the reverse strand, counting down.
CGGACAATTCATCGTCTCGCGCTTCGGGGCCGAGGTCAAAGTGTTCGTCGATACCGCGCCGGTGATGGAAAAGCCGCTGGCGGCGCGCGCTGGCCTCGGTTGGCAGGGCAAGCACACCAATCTCGTCTCGCGCCGCTTTGGCTCATGGCTGTTGCTCGGGGAAATCTATACCACGCTCCCGCTCGCGCCGGCGGCGCCGCATGCCGATCGCTGCGGGCGTTGCCGGCGCTGTCTCGACGTCTGCCCGACCGACGCCTTCCCCGCGCCTTATCGGCTCGATGCCAGGCGCTGCCTTTCTTATCTCACCATTGAGCATGCCGGCCCGATCCCAGCGCCGTTGCGCGCCGCGATGGGCAACCGCATCTATGGCTGCGATGATTGCCTCGCGGTCTGCCCGTGGAACCGCTTCGCCGTTGCCGGGCGAGAGGCGAAGCTTGCCGCGCGGGCGGATTTGATCGCGCCGCCCCTCGCCGATCTCGCGGGGCTCGGCGAGGAGGGGTTTCGCCGCCATTTCAGCGGCTCGCCGATCAAGCGGATCGGGTGGCGAAGATTTCTCAGAAACGTGCTGTATGCTATTGGCAATTCAAATAATATCAATCTCGCAGCGGTCGCACGCCGGCATTATGCGGCAGATGATCCGGTGATCGCCGAGGCAGCTTCTTGGGCGCTCGCGCGACTTGCGGCATGAGCGGGCTTGTCAAACGCAGTGTGACGCTAGCCGGCCACCGCACGTCGATCGCGCTCGAGGCGGAATTCTGGGCGGCACTGGTCGCGTGCGCCAAAGCGCGCGGGATGGCGCTCGCGGCCTTGGTGGCTGAGATTGATGCCGCGCGAACTTCTGAACAAGGGTTGGCCTCGGCCTTGCGGGTCTTCGTTTTGCGGAATTTTTCGTGCCGTTAACTATTGTACAAGGAGTTTGTTTGACACTTTCCCTGATGGTCGAGGAAACGCCTCGATTGTGAGAGAGGGGAAAAATCCGATGCTTACTTTGACCGATGCCGCTGTCGATGGCGTTTCCGCCGATGCCAGCAAAGTCAGCCCGCTTTTGATCGCCGACCGGCTGATCACCCTGGCCCAGGATGCCGATCGGGCTGGCTATTCCGCCACCGCCGACCGTCTGATCCGGCTCGTGAACCGGGTGTTCGACGAGGAACGCCGGCTCGCGCCAGTCTGAAAGCCTCTCGGTAATCACCGCCAAACCCGGATTTTAAGGGTTTGGCGGCGCGGCTGGCGTATCTCAGCCGCCGATGGTGATGTCGACGCGGCGGTCGGCCTGGCCGCTGAGCAAGGCATCGCTGGGGCCGTTGGCGTTATAGTGGATCCGTTCACGGGCGACGCCGTCGATGACCAGCTGCTCGGTCACCGCTTTCGCGCGTTCGGCGGAGAGGGCAGCGTTGGCGGCGGCGCTACCCGAGAGATCAGTATAGCCGTTGACCACAACGTTTTGATTAGTATGCTGTTTCGCGTAATCGGCGGCGACCTGAATGACCGCTTTGGCGGTTTCGTTGAGTGCCGCCGAGCCCGGGGTGAAGAACACCGGATAATCGGAGAGGGTTTGCCGCCACCAGGTATTGCACCCGGCTACGGCGATGGCTGCCGACAACAGCAGAGCGGCGCGCAGGGACAAGAAGCGCGAAAGCATAGTTTCCTGGGTCTTTCTACCGATTTCTTTGTGGTCTGATAGCGCGCGCCAAACTGCCCGGATTGTACCGGTACGTCAATCAGGCGGCGGCGCTCTGCCATCGGATGCGTATTTCGATCGACAATCGCCGCCGCTGCGCGCAAATTGCTGCGTAAGGTCGGCTATTCCCAACGACGGGCAGTGCCAGCCTTAGCCTCCCGCGTGGCATGTCGCATGACCGGGAGAGCTGGCGCAGAAAGCCCGGTGTAGAAAGATCGGCGTAGAAAGTCCGGCGTAGAAAGACGAGCGATATCCTATGGCGAATTTACGACACAGAACCATCGATACCCATGCGCTCCAACATGACACCGTTTGCAAATCGTGTTGGGCGAGGCGTTTCAGCTTCTGCGAAACCCTGCATAACAAAAGCATGCAGGCGTTCTTCGATGCCGCGTCCTATACCAAGGTCGGGTCGGGAACCGTTTTTGTCCATGAAGGCGAGAAATTCCCATTCTATTTCAATATAAACCGAGGTATGACGCGCTCTTTCAAAATCCTTCCCGACGGACGCCGGCAGATCTTGAATTTTGGGATGCCGGGGACATTGATGGGTCTATCGCAAAAAATGGATTTCGATTTCAGTATAGAATCGATCACTGATGTTTCGCTATGCCGATTTTCAAAAGATAAAGTCGATTTCTATTCGAATAAACATCCTGAATTGCGAAAAGCGATCATGGACAAGCTGACGTATGAGCTTGCCGAATCACGCATGCATATTTTGGCGCTCGGAAAAATGAGCGCCAAGGAAAGATTAGCCTTCTTCTTGATAAAGCAAAACGCGATAGGAATGAAAATTTATGGGCAGATGAATAAAATTATTTTGCCGATGAGCCGCTATGATATTTCAGACTATCTTGGCGTGACCACCGAAACGATTAGCCGGACATTCACGCAATTTGAAGCGGAGGGATTAATAACCTCATTCAAGGCCTCGGAAATCATCATTCGTGACCGTCGGCGCCTTGCGGCGCTGGCCGGCGGCATGACATGATCAGCGCCGATCGGCTGACATCGCTGCCTTTTCGCCGCTGACGGTTTGACGAAAGCCGGTATGGACGGCAAACTCGCACTTTTCGCGAAGTGTTCCCTGCCCGACAAGAGGGGAGTTCCCATGATTCCCGCCCTGATGCCGACCTATAACCGCGCCGACCTCGCTTTCGTACGGGGTGAAGGCGTTTGGCTATATGCGGCGGATGGGCGACGATTCCTCGATTTTGGCGCCGGAATCGCGACCTCCTCGCTCGGCCATAATCACCCGCATCTCGTCGCCGCGATCACTGATCAGGCGAGCCGGGTGATGCATGTCTCTAACCTCTACCGCGTGCCCGAGGCTGAGCGCCTCGCCGAACGCCTGGTCGCCGCGAGCTTCGCCGACAGCGTGTTTTTCTGCAATTCCGGCGCCGAGGCCAACGAGGCCATGGTCAAAATGATCAGAAAGACCATGGCCGAAACCGGGCAACCCGACCGCTACCGTGTGATCTGCTTCGAAGGCGCTTTTCACGGCCGCACGCTCGCCATGCTGGCGGCGACCGGCAATGCCAAATATCTCGCTGGCTTCGGCCCCTGCGTTGAAGGCTTCGACCATGTCCCGTTCAACGATATCGAAGCCGTGCGCCGCGCCATCGGCCCGGAAACCGCCGGCATCATCGTCGAGCCGATCCAGGGGGAGGGGGGTATCCGCCCGGCGCGGCTAGAATTCCTGCGGGCGCTCCGCGACATCTGCGACGAGCATGGCCTCGTCCTCGGGATGGACGAAATCCAGAGCGGCATGGGCCGCACCGGCCGGCTTTTCGCCCATCAATGGGCCGGCATCACGCCGGATGTGATGTCGCTCGCCAAAGGCATCGCCGGCGGGTTTCCGATGGGCGCCGTGCTGGCGCGCGAATGGGTCGCGAAACATCTGACCGCCGGCAGCCACGGCACCACGTTCGGCGGCAATCCGCTCGCCTGCGCTGCCGCCAATGCCGTGCTCGACGTCATTCTTGCGCCGGGCTTTCTCGCCGGGGTGGAGCGTGTCGCCGACCATTTGTGGAACGCTTTGTCTGCCGTGGTTGAAGAATGTCCTGCGATCTTCGAGGAAGTGCGTGGCGCCGGCCTCATGCTTGGCCTCAAATGCCGCGTGCCGCAGGCGCACGTGCAGCAAGCTTGGTTGGAAGAAGGCTTGCTCGCCGTCAATGCCGGCGAAAATGTCGTGCGCTTGGTTCCGCCGCTTATCGTCTCGGCGGCGGAGTGCGATCAGGCGGTGGCGATGATCCGCGCCGCCTGCCGCCGTCTTGCCTCTGCCAGCGCGGCGGCGGCGTGATGAGCAGTACCCTGCCACGCCCGAGCGCCGTCGGCGCCGAGCGTCCGGCGCCACGGCATTTTCTCGATCTTCGCGATTTCGATGGCGCGACCTTGCGGCATATGCTCGATGTCGCGGTGGGCTTCAAGCGCGCCGGGACATCCTCGCGCCCGCTCGCGGGGAAAACGCTCGCGCTGATTTTCGAAAAACCGAGCACCCGCACGCGGGTCAGTTTTGAAGTCGCCATGCGCCAGCTCGGCGGCGATGTCGTCGTGCTGATGGGCAGCGAGATGCAGCTTGGTCGCGGCGAGACGCTGGCCGATACCGCCCGCGTGCTGTCGCGCTATGTCGATGCCATCATGCTGCGCACCGACCGCGCCGCGAAGCTGCACGACCTTGCCGCCCATGCCAGCGTGCCGGTGATCAACGGCCTCACCGAGCTTTCGCACCCGTGTCAGATCATGGCCGATGTCATGACCTTCGAGGCGCATCGCGGCGCCATCGCCGGGCAGCGCCTCGCCTGGTGCGGTGATGGCAACAATGTCGCGCGAAGCCTGATCGAAGCCGCGGTAAGGTTTGGCTTTTCGCTTCGCCTGGCGACGCCTGCCGCCCTTGCGCCGCCTCCGGCGTTGCTCGCCTGGGCGCGGGCCGAGGGCGGCGACATCACGGTCACCGCGGAACCTCGTGATGCGGTTGCCGGCGCGCGGGCGGTGTTCACCGATACCTGGGTGAGCATGGCCGATGAGCGCGCCGATGAGCGCCGGGCCCTGCTCGCGCCCTATCAGGTCAACAGCGCGCTGATGGCGGCGGCAGCGCCGGATGCGCTGTTCCTGCACTGTCTCCCCGCCCATCGCGGTGAGGAGGTGACGGACGAGGTGATCGACGGGCCGCAATCGGTGGTGTTCGACGAGGCGGAAAACCGCTTGCACGCGCAAAAAGGCATTCTCGCCTGGGTGCTCGGCGCGGCGCGGTAGGTGCGCCGGCCCCTGCGGACTCTGTAAACCTCTCTGGGAGCCGTGATGTCGCGTTTCGTATGGCTATAAAATAAGAAGCCAACCCTGCCCTCAAGGCAGGCAGTGCGCCGATCGTTGGGGAAATCCTGGTTGAAGCCAGTCAGGGAGGCAAAAGCCGATGTCTGCTCTCGATACCCTTGCGTGGCCGCGTGTCTAATCTCACTACGATGAACGCCTACAGATTCATAAAGGGCTGCTGGACCAACGAAAGCAAGGAAACACCCGAGAGTTTGTCGCGCTTCTGTTGGAGTCTGACTCGGATCGCTTCCGGAATTCCAACGCTTTGATTCATTTTGGCTATCTGCGTTCATGGCGCGTCAGGCGGCGGCGAGGCGGCGAGACATCAGCTTGACGCTGGCGATGTAGAGCCAAGTCACTGCGCTTTCGATGGTCGCTTCGACATCCTTTGCCAAGCGGCGGTTGCGGTTCAGCCAGGCGAAGGTGCGTTCGACCACCCAGCGGCGTGGCAACAGAACAAAGCCACGGGCCGCGTTGGACCGTTTGACGATCTCGATGGTCCAGTTTCCGAGGCCGGTCATGGCTTGCTTCAGCTTGTCACCGGCGTAGCCGCCATCGGCGAAGACATGGCGCAACCAAGGGAATGCGCTGCGTACGCTCGCCAGCAGGTCGGGCGCACCGTCACGATCCTGCCTATCCGCCGGGTGGACGATCATCCCGACCGGCAGGCCGATGGTGTCGGTGAGGAGATGGCGCTTGCGCCCTTTGATCATCTTCTCCGCCGCATAGCCGCGCGGTCCACCGGATTCGGTCGTCTTGACTGACTGGCTGTCGATCACGCCCGCCGTCGGACTTGCTTCTCGGCCGACGGCTGCGCGCACGTCCATGAGCAGCA
>NZ_JBMFWJ010000012.1:0-69058 GCF_049965395.1 Acidibrevibacterium sp. | reverse complement strand
GTCGAGGGCGAGGCGCTGGCGACGCTGGTCGTCAACAAGCTGCGCGGCGGCCTCAAGGTCGCGGCGGTGAAGGCGCCGGGCTTCGGCGATCGCCGCAAGGCGATGCTGGAAGACATCGCGATCCTCACCGGTGGGCAGGTGATCAGCGACGATCTCGGCATCAAGCTCGAGACCGTGACGCTCAATATGCTCGGCAAAGCCAAGCGCGTCCTGATCGAGAAAGAGAATACTACGATCATCGAGGGCGCCGGCAAGAAGGCCGACATCACCGGCCGCTGCAACCAGATCCGCGCCCAGATCGAGGAAACCACCTCCGATTACGATCGCGAGAAGCTGCAGGAGCGGCTGGCCAAGCTCGCCGGCGGCGTCGCCGTGATCCGCGTCGGTGGTTCGACCGAGGTCGAGGTGAAGGAGCGCAAGGACCGCGTCGATGACGCGCTGCACGCGACCCGCGCCGCGGTCGAGGAAGGGATCGTGCCCGGCGGCGGTGTCGCGCTCGCCCGCGCCTCCCTGGTCCTTGCCAAGCTCAAGGCCGATAACGAGGATCAGCGCTTCGGCATCGACATCGTGCGCAAGGCGGTGCAGGCGCCGCTTCGCCAGATCGCCGAGAATGCCGGCGAGGATGGCGCGGTGATCGCCGGCAAAGTGCTCGACAAGGACGACTACGCGTGGGGCTTCGATGCCCAGTCCGGCGAGTTCAAGGATCTGGTCAAGGCCGGCATCATCGACCCGACGAAGGTCGTGCGCTCGGCGTTGCAGGATGCCGCGTCGGTCGCCGGTCTCTTGATCACCACCGAGGCGATGGTGGCAGAGAAGCCGGAGAAGAAAGCGCCGCCGGCGATGCCGCCGGGCGGTGGCATGGGCGATATGGATTTCTGATCCGACCCTCCCGGTGCGCCCGAACCAGGGCGGCGCCGGGATCGCAAATGCCAGGCGGCGGGCCTTCGGGTCCGCCGCTTTCGTTTGCCCGCCGCGATCGCCCCGGTTCCTGCCACCCGCTTCCCCCAACCCGCGCGCAATTCCGGTTGTGATTGACAAACGCACGGGAGTCTGCGCGAAATAAGACGCGATCGCCGTTTGGCTTCTCTTGCTGCGCCTCCGTCTTCGGGTGCCTTCAAGACGTTCAACCAGCCCGATTGCCTCGCGCCCCGCGCTGTTGCGGGGCGGCATAGACGGAGAGTGAGAGACATGGCTACCGGTACTGTCAAATGGTTCAATGCCACCAAGGGCTTCGGCTTCATCGTGCCGCAGGATGGCGGCAAGGATGTTTTCGTGCATATTACCGCCGTTCAGGCGGCGGGTCTGCGCGGCCTGAACGAAGGCCAGAAAGTGACCTATGAGGTCGTGATGGAGCGTGGCAAGGCCGCGGCCACCAACCTCCGCGTCGCTTAAAGCAGCTTTCGTTCGCGGCCGAGGCTGTCCCTTGTTTGGGCTGCAGAGCAATGGCACGCTGGGCGCGACGGGTGTGACCCGCTGCGCCCAGCGTGTTTTGCCTCGGGGCTTTTTGTTTGCGGCGCTGGCCATGAGAGTGGGCCGGCGATGCGGTCTTGCCGAACGAAAGCGGCCGGCCGATCCACACGTGCGCAAAGCGTGGGATTTCGTTCAATGATAGCAAAGATCTAAGGGGGCGCGTGCATGCCAACAGGTACGGTGAAATGGTTCAATGCCACCAAGGGGTATGGCTTCATCATGCCGCAGGATGGCGGCAAGGATGTCTTCGTGCATATCACCGCGGTGCATGAGGCCGGCTTGCAAGGGCTGAATGACGGCCAGAAAGTCTCTTTCGAGATCACCATGGAACGTGGCAAATCGGCGGCGACCCAGCTCAAATTGCTCTGATCGTCTGGGCTCTGATCCTCGCTCCTGGCCGTCGCGCCGTCGCGACGGGTTGCCGCGTTCACTGATCCAGGCTCATTTTCTCATCCTAATGAGCAGCGCCGGGATGGACATCCTTTCGCGGATCGGGCAAGGCTGTTGTGTCGGGGCGCGATAAAGGGGAGGAATTGCTGATGACGCCTGTTGCCGAGCCGGAGCCTTCCCCCGCCTCGCCCCCTGCCGTGGTAACTTGCCGGGACTGCGCGTTCTGGTTCTCGTTCGGTCCGGACGCCGGCAGCTGCCGCCGCTACGCGCCGCCGCCCAGCCAGCATGTCGATGATACCGGCTTCTGGCCGGAGACGCTGGCGACCAATGCCTGCGGCGAGGGCATCCTCAAAGCCGCGCCGGGCGCGCCCGAGACGATATCGTGCGGAGACTGTGTCTTTTGGCATCGCTATAATCCCGATCAAGGGGTTCTTCCGCTGCGGCGCGCCGATCTGCCGGCGGAATGGTGGCGCATGGCGGGGTTTTGTATCCGCCGCGCCCCGCGCGCGGAATATCAATGGCAATGGCGCACCGTCACCCGCGCCCATTGGCGGGCGACCCATATCAGCGACCAGTGCGGCGAAGCGGCGCGGCGCAACCCGGCGCCCGCGCCTGCCGCCCGACCGGAGATGGACGACGACAAAAGCTGAGCGAGGCTTGCCCTGATGTCCTTGGTGACGTGTCAGGCTTGTGTCTTCTGGAAGACGTTCGATCGGCTCTCGCCGCAGAATGGTCTCTGCCGTCGCCATGCGCCCCTGCCTGGCCAGCATGTCGATGATACCAGTTATTGGCCGGAGACCACGGCCGAGGATGGCTGCGCCGAGGGGGTCGCCGCGGCCCTCGCTCCCGAGCAAACCGCGATCACCGCCTGTGCCAACTGCGCCTTCTGGTTCCGCCGCGGCGGCAAGAAGGGGCTGGTGCCTGAGCGCCGTAGCGACCTGCCGCGCCGCTGGTGGCAGGAAGCGGCGTTCTGTGCCCGCCACGCCCCGACCCCGACCAGCAACGTCGCCCGCGCCCGCTGGCGCGCGACCCATGCGAGCGACGGCTGCGGCGACGGCAAAACCGTCTGAAATCGGAGGGATATCCCCGACCGGGTCCGCTCGACCTTGACAATCACCGCCGGCCGGGTCCATCTCGCGGGCACGGGGAGGCCTGAGAGGATTTAGCGATGAGCCACCTTGATGCGATCTTTCTCGCGCGGCTACAATTCGCCTTCGTCGTTGGCTTCCATATCGTTTTTCCCGCCTTCTCGATCGGGCTTGCCAGCTACCTCGCGGTGCTGGAGGGGCTTTGGCTGCGCACCGGGCGGCAGGTTTTCCTCGACCTGTTCCATTACTGGAGCAAGATTTTCGCCATCGGCTTCGCCATGGGCGTGGTCTCCGGGGTGGTGATGTCCTACCAGTTCGGCACCAATTGGGGCAGTTTTGCCGACAAGGCCGGCCCGGTGATCGGGCCGCCGCTGGGCTATGAAGTGCTGACCGCGTTCTTCCTCGAATCCGGCTTCCTCGGCGTCATGCTGTTCGGCATGAACCGGGTCGGGCGGGGCCTGCACTTCCTTGCGACCTGCCTCGTCGCCCTCGGCACCCTGATCAGCGCGTTCTGGATCCTCGTGGTCAATTCCTGGATGCAGACCCCCGTCGGCTTCACGATGACGGCGGATGGCCGCTTCCTTCCGGTCGATTGGCTCGCGATCATTTTCTCCCCTTCCTTCCCGTACCGCTTCGTCCACATGGTGCTCGCGACCTATCTCAGCGTCGCCTTCCTGGTTGGTGGTGTTGGCGCGTGGCATTTGCTCCGCGATCGCGCCAATGAAGGCGCGCGGGTGATGTTTTCGATGGCGCTCTGGATGGCGCTCGTGGTCGCGCCGGTCCAGATCCTCGCCGGCGACGCGCATGGCCTCAATACCCTCGCGCATCAGCCGGTGAAGGTCGCGGCGATGGAGGGGGATTGGTTCGATCCGACCGGCGATGAGGGTGACGCGCTGGTGCTGTTCGCCGTGCCGGATGAAAAAGCCGCGGCCAACCGCGCCGAGATCGCCATCCCGCATCTCGGCTCGCTGATCCTGACCCATAGCTGGTCGGGCTCGATCAAGGGTTTGCGAGACTTTCCGCCGGCCGAGCGGCCGCCGGTCGCGGTCGTTTTCTATGCCTTCCGGATCATGGTCGCGCTCGGCTTTCTGATGGCAGGCGTCGGGTTGCTCGGCGCTTTCCTGCGCTGGCGCGGCCGGCTCTATGACACGCCGTGGCTCCATCGGATCATGGTCGCGATGGCGCCGGCCGGGTTCATTTCCGTGCTCGCCGGCTGGACGGTGACCGAGGTCGGGCGCCAGCCCTATACCGTCTATGGTCTGCTCCGCACCATTGATAGCGCCTCACCGATTGCGGTGGCGGGTGTTGCGACGTCACTGCTCGCCTTCGTCATCGTCTATTTTCTCGTCTATGGCGCCGGGATCACTTTTCTCCTCCGCCTGATGGCGCGCCCGCCGCTGCCCGGCGAAGGTGGCGTGCCGAAATCGCCAACGCACGCCGCCGGACTGATGCCGGGCCCGGCCGGCGCAATCGAGGATATCCCGCCCACCGCAGCCGAGTGAAACATCATGGCCGATGCGTTACCGTTGATCTGGGCCGGGTTGCTGGCCTTCGCGATTCTCGCCTATGTCGTGCTCGACGGGTTCGATCTCGGCGTCGGCATCCTGTTTCTCGTCGAGCATGACGAGGAAGATCGCGACGTGATGATGAATACCGTAGCCCCGGTTTGGGACGGCAATGAGACATGGCTGGTGCTTGGCGGCGGCGGGCTGTTCGCGGTCTTTCCACTCGCTTACGCGGTGGTGATGCCGGCGCTCTATGCCGCGATCATCGGCATGTTGCTCGCCCTCGTCCTGCGCGGCGTCGCCTTCGAATTTCGCTTCAAAACCCGCACACGCCTGGGGCGAAGGCTGTGGAACTTCGCCTTCACCGTCGGCTCGCTGCTGGCAGCGTTCTGTCAGGGCCTCGCGTTGGGTGGGCTGGTGCAGGGGGTGCACATCGCCAACCGCGCCTATGCCGGCGGGTGGTGGGATTGGGTAACCGGGTTCACCATTCTCTGCGGCCTCGCGGTCGCCGCTGGCTATGCCCTGCTCGGCGCGACCTGGCTGATCTGGCGCACCGAGGGGGAGCTACAAGCGCGCTGTCGCCGCCATGCCCGCGCCCTCGGCGTCGCCGTGCTGGCGTTGATCGTCGTCGTCAGCCTGTGGACGCCGATGCTCAATCCGCGTTTCATGGCGCGCTGGTTCGCCTGGCCGGGGATCGCGCTCACCAGCCCGGTGCCGATTCTGGTCGCGCTGCTCGCCTGGGCGTTCTGGCATGGGTTGTCGCGCCGCCATGACGCAACGCCATTCTTTGCCGTGCTCGGCTGGTTCGTGCTCTGCTTTGCCGGGCTCGGGATTAGCCTCTTCCCCTACATCGTGCCGCCCGATCTCACCATCTGGCAGGCGGCGGCGCCGCCGATGAGCCAAGGCTTCCTGCTCATCGGCGCTCTGGTGCTGGTGCCGATCATCCTCGCTTATACCGGCTACGCCTATTGGGTGTTCCGCGGCAAGGTGCGGCCGGGTATGCATTATCATTGATGGGGCGGCGGCTTGCCTGGTTTCTCGCGCTTTGGATCCTCGGCGCGGGGGTGACGCTCCTGGTTGCCGGCGTGCTGCGCTGGGTATTGACCGGCAAAGGGCTCTGAGGACACCCTGATATCGAAAGGGAACCCAAAGCCATGACCGCCGCGATCGACGCGCTGCTGGAAAATGCCGTCAACATGGGCGATGTTCCTGGCGTCGTCGCGCTCGGCGCCGATGAGCGCGGGGTGATTTATCAGGGCGCGTTCGGTCGCCGCGGGCTCGACGATGAGGCGCCGATGACGCCAGACAGCGTGTTCTGGCTCGCCTCGATGACTAAGGCCATCACCTCGGTCGCGGCGATGCAGCTCGTCGAGGAAGGCTTGCTCGCGCTCGATGCGCCAATCGCACGGGTGCTGCCCGAGCTTGCCGAGCGCCCGGTGTTGGCGGGGTTCGACGACGAGGGGCGGCCAAGGTTACGCCCGGCGCGCCAGCCGATCACCCTTCGCCATCTGCTCACCCACACCGCCGGCTTCGGCTATGACATGTGGAACGCCGAGATCGGTCGCGTCATGGCGCAAGCCGGCGTGCCGCACGCCATTTCCCGCCGCCGCGCCGCGCTGCAAACCCCGCTGCTCTTCGATCCCGGCGAGCGTTGGACCTATGGCGTCAACACCGATTTCGTCGGCCGGGCGGTGGAAGCGGTGAGCGGGCGCACGCTGCAAGCCTATTTCCGCGACCATATCCTCGGCCCGCTCGGGATGAGCGACACCGATTTCATCCTGACCCCAGCGGCGCGGGCGCGGCGCGTCCTCATGCACGAACGCCAAGCCGATGGCAGCCTCGCGCCAATCGATTTCGAGCCTACCGAGCCGCTGGAATTCTTCATGGGCGGCGGCGGGCTTTTTGGCACCGCCGGCGATTATCTCCGCTTTCTGCGCATGTTGCTCGCCGGCGGCACCCTCGATGGCGCGCGCATCCTCCGCCCCGAGACCGTGGCCCTAATGGCGGAAAACCAGATCGGCGATCTCGAGGCCGGGATTTTGCGAACGGTGCAGCCCGCCCTCTCCAACGATGTCGATTTCTTCCCCAGCATGCGCCAAAAATGGGGGCTCGGCTTTCTCATCAATACCGAAGACAGCCCGCAAGGCCGCAAGGCCGGCAGCCTCGCCTGGGCGGGATTGGGCAACACCTATTTCTGGATCGACCGCACAGCCAACCTCACCGGAGTGATTCTGATGCAAATCCTGCCCTTCGCCGACCAGAAGGCCGTCGCTCTCTACGGGGCTTTTGAACGCGCCCTCTATCAAGGACGCATGGCGTGAGCGCCGACCCCGCGGCGCTGCTCGAGGCCGCGGTCGAAAGCGGAAGCGTGCCCGGCGCCGTTTTTCTCCTCGGCAACGCCGAGGGGGTGATCGCCGAAATCGCCGCCGGCAAACGCGCCCAGGGCAGCGACGTCGCGATGACGACGGACACCGTGTTCTGGCTCGCCTCGATGACCAAACCGATCGTCTCGGCCGCGGCGATGCAGCTCGTCGAACGTGGCACGCTTGCGATCGATGCGCCGATCGCGCCGGTTTTGCCGGCGCTGGCCGCGCCCATGGTGCTGGAGGGGTTTGACGCTGCCGGCCAGCCCCGCCTCCGCCCGGCGCGGCGGCCGATCACGCTCCGCCATCTTCTCACCCACACCTCCGGGTTCGCCTATGATTTCGGCAATGCCGACATCCTGCGTTATGTCCGCGACATGAAGCTGCCGCGCGGCGCCAGCGGCCAGCTCGCCGCGCTCAACCTGCCGCTGGTCTTCGACCCCGGCGAGCGCTGGGAATACGGCATCAGCACCGATTGGCTCGGCCGCGCGGTGGAAGCCGCGAGCGGCCAGCCTCTCGATGCCTATGTCGCCGAGAACATCACCGGCCCGCTCGGGATGAACGATACCGGCTTCGGCCTCGATGCCCACCGTGCCGCACGGGTTGCCGGCATGCATAGCCGCGGCCCGGACGGCACGCTCACCGTGATCCCCTTCGCGCCGCCGCCAGCGCCGGAATTTCACGCCGGCGGCCATGGTCTTTATGCGACGCCACGCGATTATCTGCGTTTCACCCGCGCCTTGCTGCGCGGCGGCGAACTCGATGGCGCGCGCATCCTCAAGGCCGAGACGGTGGCAGAGATGGCGGAAAATCAGATCGGCGATCTCAAGGCCGGCATCGTGCGGAGCGTGATCCCCGAGATGGCGCTCGAAATCCAGCCGCCGCCTGGGATCGATTTCGGCTGGGGGTTCGGCTTTCTCATCAACCGCCAGCCGCTGCCGACCGGGCGCGGCGCCGGCAGCCTCTCTTGGTCAGGCGTCGCCAACACCTATTTCTGGATCGATCCGGGGCAAAATCTCACCGGTGTCATGATGACCCAGATCATGCCATTCGGTGACCCGGCGGCCTTCAACCTCGCCGTTGGCTGCGAGGTCGCCGCCTATCAAGCGCGCGCGGCGCGGCGATAAGGGAGGGAAGGGCTCTTTTTTTAAAAAAAAAGAGCCAAAAAAACTTTTCCCCGGTACGGGTTCTGCCTGCGCTATTTTCACATGGACTTGCGCAGCTTGCCGAGGATCGGGCGCAGCAGGGCGAGGACGTCGGTTTCCGCGCCCTCCGGCCGGCCGGCGGCGAACCACGCGGCCAGCAGCGCCGCGCCATACGCGACCACACCGAGCGGGATCAGAACCGCGAGCGCCGCGACCTGCGCGGAAGCAGGCGCGCTCGGCGGCGGATGCGCATAGCCGCTGCCGAGTAGCGCCACCGCCATCACCGCCGACGCCAGCGACGGCCGCCAGATATGCGCGAAAAACGCTGCCAGCGTCACGCCATAGCGGCGAAACAAAGCCTGCGTCATCAGCCCGATTTCCAGAAGGCTGCCGAGCATCCCCCCGAATGTGCCCCCGACGAGGCCGAATTTCAGGGTCATCACGATGAAGATCGGCGCACCAATGACATAGGAGACGGTAATGATACGAAACATCGGCCGGAGCACGGCATGCGAACTCAAAACCGTGCCGGCGATCGCCCCGAACGCCGCGAAAACGCCGCCCACCGCCATGATCTGCAACAGCGGCACCGCCGACATCCAGCGCGCGCCGAGCGCGAGATAAACCACCGGCTCGGCAACCAGGGCGATGCCGATCGACGCCGGCAGCACCAGGAGCGTGGTGGTGCCGATCACCCGCAGATAGGTTTCGGCGATGTTCTCCCCGGTGTGGCGCGCGACCGCGAAAGCGGACCAGCAGGCGCGGCAGAGCGGCTGCACCAGCTCCGTCGCCGGCAGGCTCGCGATCTCGCCGGCGACCGAAAAAATCCCGACCTGCGCCGGGCCGAGCAGACGGCCGATGACGAAACTGCCGGTGCGATCGCGCACCAGAACGATCAGGCTGATGAACCACGTCCAGACGGAAAACCCGATGATGTGCCGCCAAGCCGCGATCGACAGCCGCGCGCGATAGCGGTGCATGACATAGCTCATCGCCACCCGCGAAATGCGCAGGGTCAGAATACCCACCACCAGCGCCCAATAGCTGCGCCAGAGGAAGGCGAGCGCGATGGTCACGCTGGTGCCGGCGAGCCGCGGCAGCAAGCGGAGTTGAAATTCCTTCTCGAACGCCATCTCGCGGCGGAAATCGATGATGCCGACATTCTCGAACGCCTCGATCGCGGTCGCGATGGCGAGCGCATAAAGCACGTGCGCGAGCCGCGGCTCATTGAAGAACGCGGCGATCGGCACCGCGGTTGCCGCAACGATCAGGGCGGTTGCGAAATTGCGAATGAGATTGAGGGTGAAGGCGGTATCGTAAAGCTCACGCCCGGGATTTTTCTCGCGGATCAGAACGTCATCGACGCCGAGGATGGACAGCGCGTCGATCGCCTGCGCGAAGCTGGTGCCGAGCGCAACCAGCCCGAAATCCGCCGGCACCAAAAGACGCACCAAGATCAGCGTGCTGATCAGGCCAATCCCGCGGGTGAAAAACCGCCAGATCATCACCCAGCCGGTCGCTTTCGCGGTCTTCGCGAGAAGCGCGTTCTGCCCCGCCTTCGAAGACGCCGCCGGCCGCTCGACGACCGAGTGATCCACTGTTTCGCTCATTGTCCGTTGCTTCAAATAGCGATGCCCGCGCGGCATCCTAGCGGCAAGAAGATTAGCGCAAGGTTACGCGGGAATGAGCCGGGCGGCCATCCCAACGCCGATGGCGCAAATTAGCACAGAAAGCGGGTTCTTTTTTTGGAAAAAACTTTTCTCCCGTTGGGCAGCGCCTGCGGCACTGCCCCTGCCATGGACGCTTGCCGCTCCGAGAGAACGGGAGAACGTCTTTTTGCTTCTTTTTCTTTAGAAAAAGAAGCACTTCTCTACATACAATCCGCGCCGAACGCCGCCACCAGCCACTCCCAGGCTGCGGCCTCGGCCGGGCCGGCGGTTTTGGCAACCGGGATGGCGAGGCGGCGCATCTCCTCGGCGATCGTCGCCGGTGGCAGGAGATGGCGGCGGCTGAGCAAAATCGCGGCCTCGATGACCGCGGCTTGCGCGCGATTAAAACCCCGGAACGGCGCGTGGCTCGCCTCGAACACGGTCTCACAATGAAAGCGCGGCCGGGTTTCGTCCTCCTCGATCGCGACCACCCGCAACTCGGCGTGGGCAAGCGCGGCGGCGAGGCGGGGCGGGCGAAGGCGCGCCGCCGGGAGCAGCGGAAAATTCCGCCGGCCGGTGAGGCAGCCCGCGAAAATCCGCACGTCATCAACGTAATTCGCGACCAGTTCGGGCACCGCGCGGAGATTGGCGAGCGTCGTCGAGGGATGAAAAGGGGCGGCGATCCAGCCTTCGCCCTCGGCGATCAGGCCGAGCGGCGCGAGATGCGGGGTGCCATCGGCGCCGATGGTCGTTGCGATGATTTCACGAATGAGCGGCATCGCGCTTTGCCCTCAGCGTATGGCCGGCCTCGGCGAGCCGCGTGCGTTCGCGATCATCATCAGGCAGTGCGACGCCCCAGCGGAGCGGTTCGTCCTGGACATAGCGCTTGCCGAGCCGAAAGGCGATTTCCGCTTTGGCAAGCTCGGTGCCGAGATAAAACGCATGCGCCGCATCGCCGGGGAGGGCGAGATCGGGATAGCACGACAGCGCATCCGCGCGGACGATATGGATGTGGTTGTTGAAGACATGGATGCCGTCTTCCGCCACCATGATGCGGTAATTCTCGTCGCGGGTCGCCGCCGCAAGGGCGGCGAGGTCGGCGGCGCTTTGCGCGAATGGCACGCGATCATGGACCTGCAACAGCGCATCGGAATAAAATCGCGGCAGCGCGCCGTCGCTGCGCGCGGCAAACAGCAGCCGCCGCGCCGCGTCATGCTCGGCGAGCGTCCGCCGGGTGTGCGGGCTCACCTGCACCGTCAGCACGTTGCGAATGCCGAGTTCGGAGCAGACGCCGAGCAGCATCATGGTGACGCCGGCGGAATCGGCGTCGGTGAGTTCGGTGAGATTGCCGGTTCCCATCAGGATTTCGGCGCGTGGCAAAAGCCGCCGCGTCTCGTGATAGCGGGCGAGCGAGGCGGCCAAGCCGGAATGGATGGGATCGAGGATCGGATCGACGAGAAAGGAAAGCCCCATCGCCTCAGCCTTCGCGGCGGCGCGACGCAACGAGGCGAGATCGCCATGCGGCGCCGGGATCAGAACCGGGGTCGCCCTGGTGCCCGCGGCGATCTCGAGCGTCGTCTCGGTGAGGCTCAAGAGAAAATCGGCGCCCGCCAACGCCGCCCGGCGCAACTCCGCAGGGTCGCCGGAATCGACGCTGACCGCGATCCCCGCGGCCTGAAGATCGCCGATTTTTGCCACGAGATCGGGAAATTCCGCGCCCGGCCGGCAGCCGAGATCGATGACATCGGCGCCTTCGGCAACGAGGGCGCGGGCCCGCGCGAGCAACGTCTCGCGATCCATCTCGCTCGCATCGACGATCTCGGCAAAGAGGCGGATATCGCAGCGTGAGAGATCGCGCGCGCCGGCCTTGAGGCCGAGAAACGCGGGCAGATCGGCGATCTCGTCCGGCCCGCGCACGAACGGCACCCCGAAATGCGTCGTCAACGCCGCCGCGTCGAGCCCGGCGCGGCCGGGAAAAATCACCCGGTCGGCATCGAGCGGCGGGCGCAGCCGGCGGCGGAGAATGGCCTCGGTCATCAAGGCCGCGACCTTGACGCCGATATTGACGATCTGCACCGAAAATCTCTTACCGAGTTCGGTCTCGGCCAGGCGGCGGAGCCGCGGCTCGGCGAGATGGCCGGTGAGCAGGAGCAGTTTTTCAGCCATCCGCCGCGCCGCGCTCGCGCTTGCGCCGCGCGATGGCGGCCTCGAGATCGGCGAGCGACAGCGCGACCTCGGTCGCCTCGAAGCTTGCCAGCCGCGCCGTGTTGTCGAGATCGATGCGGCGCGGATAGACCTTCACCATCCCGCCGGGGGCGCGGGTTTCAAGCTCGGGCGCATTGTCGCAGGCGAACACGATGGTCGGGATACGGCATTTCCCGGCTTGGCAGAACACGTTGGTGGCGAGCGTGTCGGCGATGCCGACGACACATTTCGCAACCGTGTTCGAGGTCGCCGGCGCCAGCACCAGGGTGTGATAAAACCCTTCGTAAAACCGCCCAACGGGCGCGGCGGAGGCGGTGGTGTCGCGGAACAGGCGCGAGCCTTTCGGCAGGATGAGCTGATCGCGATACATCCGCACGACCTCGGCCGCCGCCTTGCTCACGAAGAGATCGACGGCATCAAGCGTGCGGATGAGCGCGAGGCTTTCGGTGAAGAAATGCCCCGAGCCGGTGAGCGCCCAGGCCCAGCGCGGGGGGATCGTGGCGCGCGCCATCTCAGGCGAATTGCGTCGCGCACAGCGCCGCTCCGGGCAGGTGCGCGGGATCGAGGGCGCGCCCGGCCGGCAGATCGGCGGGGCCGGCGAGATGGATCGGGAAGCGGAATCCGGCCGCGAGCGAGGGGAAAAACCGGTCGATCACCCCTAATGCGGCGAGTGCTGCGAGGTTGGCGCCGGGTGCGGCGCTGACCGACTTGATCAGGAGAAGCGGTGCGGCGAGCCGGCGCGCGAACCAGAGCGCGATCGAATCGGAGGTAACGTCCCAGCTTGCCGGCAGCTCTGCTTCGGTTGCGAGCAGCGGCCAGGGAACCGCCACCGCGACCCCGCCGGCGCCGCAGATCCGGGCGATATGATCAAGGCTCGGCGCCAGCGTGAGCGCGGGGGCGAGGGCGCAAAGGGCGCGGCCGAACTGCGCCATCGCCAGCATCGCCATCTCGTGCGCGGCCTGCTCGTCATAGCCGAGCACGGCTTGCTCGGCGCGCACGGTGTCGGCAAACGGGCCACCACCGGGGACCACGAGCGTCCCTGGCGTTGCCGCGACCAAAGCGAGCCAGGCGCGAAGACGCGGGCTCGCCGCCTGGCTGCCGCCGAGCTTGACGATGCGCCTGACGCTGGGATGAGACCCGTTCACGCGCCGCCCCCCCACGCGCTCGCCGGATAGGCCAGCGCCGCCGCCTCGCGCGCCCGCGCGATGGTGATGCCGACGACGCCGGTGCCGGTTTCGAGCTTTTCGACGCAAATCTCGACCTTGAGTACCGGCGGATGGGCGAGCAGCCGGGCCGCGATCCGCTCGGCGAGCGTCTCCACCAGCCCGACATGCCCGGCATCGGCGAGCATGCGGATAGTGTCGCTGATCACGTCATAGGAAAACACGTCGCGAAGATCGGCAACCGCGCGGCGTGGCCGGGCGATGATGGCGGTGACGGCGAACCGCACCTTTTGCGGCCGTGCCCGCTCATGGGCATAGACGCCGATCGTCATCGGCAGCACGAAATCGCGGAGATGGACGCGATCGGTGAGCGCCGGGTCGCTTTCTTGCGCCGGGGCATAGCCGCGCGCCGCGAGCAGGCGGAAATCGACCCCACCCGACGCATCCTTGCTCGTCTCGCCGGGGATGAGGGCGCGGACCATGGCGACACTCTCGGCATCGATTGCCCCCTTGCGGCCGGTCGCGCCGCAAAGCGCCGTGCGAAACCCGAGAAGATCGGGGCTGAGGAGGAGAAGCCGCGGGATATCGGGCAATTCCAGCGCCCCGGCGAGACCGGCGAGGAGACCAAGCCGGCGGCATTCGGCAACGAAACGGCCGAGCCGCGCGATATCGAGGTGATCAAGCAGGCGGGCGCCGTTCTTGCCCGCGGTATCGAGCATGGCGCCGGCGAACCCGTGTTCGGCGAGCAGCGCGAGCAGCGAAAGATCGGGGGTGCGGTCGGCGAAAAACACCGCGACCAGCTTCACCCGGGCGGCCAGCGGGGCGAGCGCGGCAAGCGCCGCTTCGGCGTCACCACCGGGAAAAATCCCGAGCTTTAGATAATCGACGCCGGTTGCGGCCATCGCCTCGGCGGCGGCGCAGAGCGGCGCCGCCTGCATCGGCAGATCGCCGAGCACGGCGCTGACCGGGCGCCGCCCCGCGACCCGTGCGACGCCTTCGCGCACGATCTCGGGGGCGACGGCGCCGAGCGCGCCCGCTGCCGGATCCTTGAAATCGATGACATCGGCGCCGCCGGCGAGCGCGATCGCGGCCTCGTCGGCGTCGCGGACGCTGGCGAGAAACCATGTCATGCCAGCGCCTCCCGCGGGCAGCCGCAGACTCCGCCCATGCGTGCTCCGCTCATGCGTGGTCCCTTGTTCGGTTCTCCTCGCGCCGCACCCTACAGCAAGGCGGGCGCGAGAAAAGAGCAAAGACGCACGCGGCCTTAGCCGCGGCCCTCGGCCGCGAGGCTGGTTGCGGCGTTGTCGGGAAGACCCGCCTCATGGGCGAGAAACCCCTCAAACACCAGCAAAAGCCAGAGCACGGTGCTGTGATCGAAGCGCCCGCTTTCATGCTCGCGCACCAGGCGGGTCAACGCCTCGGGCTGGAACAGCCCGCTATCGAGCATCGCCTCGCCCATCAACCGCGCGTGCAGCCGGGGCGCTCCGGCGCGGAACTGGGCGGCGAGCGGCATCGCGAAGCCCTGTTTGCGGCGATAAAGGATTTCCCCCGGCACGTAGGGGGCGAGCGCCCGCTTCAAGACATCCTTGCCGCTGCCGCGGCGGAGTTTGAGCGCTGGCGGCAAGGCGAACCCCCATTCGACGAAGGCGCGATCGAGCAGCGGCGCGCGCGCCTCGAGCGAGACCGCCATGCTGGCGCGATCGACTTTGACCAGGATATCGCCGGGGAGATAGGTGTTGATATCGACATATTGCGCCTGCGCGAGAGGCGCTGCGTCCTCGTCTTCGGCCATCAGGGCGAGGATGCGCGCGCCGGGGTCATGGCCGTCGAGCCGGGCGCGCAGGCCCGGCGAGAGCAGCGCCCGGCGCTGCGCCGCCTGCGTCTTGGTCACCGTGCGATAATAGCCGAGCGCCGAATCGAGACTGATTTCGGTCAGCGTGTGCTTGGCGCGGAGCCAGCGCGGCGCGCGGTCGAGCTTGGGATAGGCGCGCGCGAGCGGGGCGAGGGCGTGGCGGCGGAGCGGCGCCGGCAGCAGCCGCCGCACGGCTTCCGCGAGGACGTGGAAACGATAGCGCCGGTAGCCGCCGAGCACCTCGTCGCCACCATCGCCAGAGAGCGCGACGGTGACGTGCCGGCGGGCGAGCGCGCAGACATCGCGGGTCGGGACCGAGGAATGATCGCCGAACGGCTCGCCGAACATCCGCGCCTGAGCACGGGCGGCGGCGATATAGTCGATCTCGGTCGCATCGGTGTGGTGGTTGGTGTGATAGCGTTCCGCCATCAGGGCGGCAAAGGGGCGTTCGTCATCGGCGCCGGGAAAGCCGATGGTGAAGGTATCGAGCGGCGTTGGCCGCATCATTGCCGCGCGGGCGACGACGCCGCTCGAATCGATGCCGCCGGAGAGAAAGGCGCCGAGTGGCACATCGGCGACCAGCCGGGTCGCGACCGCGCGGTCGAGATGGCCGAGCAGCGCCGCCTCGGCCTCGGGCGCACTGATCTGCAGCGTCTCGCGCGCGAGCGACCAGTAGCGCCGCGGCGCCGGGCGCGCGCCCTCGGTGCGGTCAAGCAGCAGATAATGCGCCGCCGGCAGCTTGCGAATGCCCTCGAAAATACTTGCGGGGTCAGGGATATAGCCGAGCGCGAAGAAATCATCGACGGCGGCAGCATCGATCCGGCGGGAAAGATCGGGAACCGCGGCAAGCGCCACCAGTTCGGAGGCGAAGACCAGCGCGCCATCTGGGCGATAGCCATAATAGAGCGGCTTCTTGCCGAGGTGATCGCGCGCCAGCAGCAATTGCCCGCGCCTGCGGTCCCAGAGCGCGATCGCGAACATGCCGGAAAAACGCTGAAGACACGCAACCCCCCATTCCTCCCAGGCATGGAGGATAATTTCGGTATCAGAGCGGCTTTGAAAAACGTGGCCAGCGGCCTCGAGTTCGGGGCGGAGATCGGCGTGGTTGTAGATCTCGCCATTGAAGACCACCACCACCGCGCCATCCTCATTGAACATCGGCTGGTGGCCGCCGGCGATATCGATGACCGCGAGGCGGCGATGGCCGAGGCCGATCCCGGGTTCGGTATGAAAACCGTCGCCGTCGGGGCCGCGATGGCTGAGCGCCGTCGTCATCCGGCGCAGGAGGCCGGCATCGACCTCGGATTTCGCGGCGTGAAAAATCCCCGCCAGCCCACACATCGCCTGCTCTCCTTGCCGTCGCGCCAGGATGGTTATAACGGCCTTTATATCAGGGCGGCGGGTTTCACGCGCGAAAACATTTTTCCCGCGCGGGCGCAGGCTGCTCGGGCGGGGGCCAGCGGCGATGCAGCCACAGCCATTCGCCCGGGCGGGCGCGGATCCAGGTCTCCAGCCGGTCGTTGATCGCCTGGGTGAGGGCGGCGATCATCTCCCCGCGTTCGGCGCCTTCGGGCAGCGCCAAGGCGGGCTCGACGACGAGGCGAAACCGCGCCGGGCCGAGGCGCTCGATGCGGGTCGGGATCACCGGGCAGCGAAACCGCAGCGCCAGCGTCGCCGGCGCCGGCGCGGTCATCGCCATTTCGCCGAACAGGCGGGCGGCGATGCCATCGTTCAGCTTCTGGTCGACCAGCATCCCGAGATAGCCAGCGCGCAGGAGATGGGCGAACGCGGCGCGGGCGCCGGCAGCGCCTTTGCGGAAATTCACCACCTGCCGCCCGTTCACCCCCGCACCCGCGCCCGCGCCCAGGGCGGCGCGGCGAAGGGCATTGATCCGGGCATCGAGATAGGGATTGCCGAGGGGGCGATAAAAGCTCGCCAGCGGAATGCCGAAATGGGCGGCGATCGGCGGCAGCATTTCCCAATTGCCGGTATGGGCGGAGACGAAAATCACCGGCCCGCCCTTGGCCGCGAGATCGCGCACGATCTCCTCGCCGACGATCTCCCAGCCAGGGCCAGAATGGGTGCGGGCGAGGCGCGGGAGGTGGGGAAATTCCGCCATCGTGCGGCCGAGATTGTCCCATACCGCGCGGACGATGGCGCGGCGCGCGCGCGCATCCAGCGCCGGCAGGGCGCGGCGGAGATTGGCCTCGGCAACGCCGGAGACCGGCAGCAACGGGCCGATCGCGCGCGCGATGGCGCCGCCGAGATCAGACGCCCGCGCCGGGCCGAGCCAGCAGAGGGCGGCGAACACCCCCTGCCCCAGCCGTGCCTCCAGCCGGTGGCGCACGCCCCTCATCGTTTCCCCCTGGGTTTTCCCTTCGATCCCCCCTTGGCCGCGAGACCGCCGAGCAGGGCGGCGATCGCGTCCGGTTCATCCCATAGCAGATCGACATCGGCGATGGCGATGGCTTTCTGAAAGGCGGGCGGAAGGCGGGTTGCGTCTTTCGGGGTCGTCACCGGCCGCGCGCCGTTGCGCGCCGCTTGTGCCAGGGCGCGTTCCAGCTCGGCGGCGGCGAAGCGGTGATGGTCGGGAAAATCGCTATGCCCGACGAGGATGGCGCCGGCGGCGGCGAGGGTCGCGTGGAATTTCTCCGGCCGTGCGATGCCGGCGATGGCATGGACCCGCACCCCGGCCAGGGCGCGCGCGCCGGGGCCGGGGGCGAGGCGGGCGCGTAGCACCGGCAGCGCCGGCGGCAGGCGCGCGAGCGCCCCGGTCGCGTCATCGCCGATCAACACCGCCGCCGCCACCCGTGCCGCCGCGTCCGCGATCCTCTCGCGAAGCGGCCCGGCAGGCACCACATGGCCATTGCCGAACCCGCTCGCGCCGTCGATCACCAGCAGCGAGAGGGTTTTCTCGAGGCCAGGATTTTGCAGACCATCATCCATCAGGAGCAGTTCCGCCCCAGCCGCGATCGCGGCGCGCGCCGAGGCGGCGCGGTCGGCGCCGACCCAGGTGGGCGCAACCGAGGCGAGCAGCTTCGGCTCATCGCCGACCGCCGCCGCGTCATCCCAAGGCGCCACCCGCCGCACGCCGCGCACCCGCCCGCCATAGCCGCGGGTGAGGAAATGAACGCCGATCCCGCCGGCGCGCAGCCGGGCGCCGAGATCGAGCGCGAGCGTGGTTTTGCCGGCGCCGCCGAGCGTCGCATTGCCGATACAAAGCACCGGCACCGGCGCCCGCCAGCCTTTTCGCGCCGCCCGCCGTCTCGCCGCGCGGGCAACCAGCGCCGCGACCGGCGCAAGCAGGTGGGTGGCGAGCCCGCCCCGACCGTAAGCCCAGAACGAAGGTGGGCGGAGCCTCATCGCCGCCGACCCACGAGGCCGCGCAGCGCCGCCGCCGTCGCCGCCGGCAAATCCGCGAACCGCGCCGCCGCCGCCGGCCCCGCCGCTGCCATCGCCGCCCGCGTCTTCGGATCATCGAGCCATTGGCCGACCACCGTCGCTAATTCGTCCCCGTCGCGGACCGTGCGCGCCGCCCCCGCGCCGGCCAGCGCCACCACCGCCTCGGCGAAATTCTGATGATAGGGGCCGATCACCAACGCAACCCCGAGCCGCGCTGCCTCGAGCGGGTTCTGCCCGCCATGCGCAACGAGGCTGCCGCCGATGAAGGCAAGGCTCGCCAGGCGGTAGAAAACGCCCAATTCGCCGAGCGTGTCGGCGATATAGACCCCGCCTTCGCGCAGGCCCGGCGGCCCGGCGCCGGTGCTCCGGCGTGGCGCCATCGCCGCACCAGGGAGGGACGCGATCGCCCCCCCGCGCGCCGGATGGCGGGGGACGAGGATGGTCAGGAGATCCGGATGGCGCGCGGCGAGGCGGTGATGGACGGCGAGAATGATCGCGTCCTCGCCGGGATGGGTGCTGGCGGCGAGAAACACGGGGCGCGGGCCGATCGCCGCGCGCAATGCAGCCAGCGCCGCGGGATCGGCGGGCAGTTCGGCGGCGGCGAATTTGAGATCGCCGACCGCCCGCACCGTAGGTGCGCCAAGGGCGGCGAAACGCGCCGCGTCCTCGGCGCTGCGGGCGCGGATCGAGGCGAAGCCGCCGAGAAGGCCGCGCGCGACCGAAGGCCAGCACCGCCAGCGCGCGAAGCTCCGCGCCGACAGCCGGGCATTGATCAGCATCAAGGGGATGCCGCGGCGGGTGCAAGCGGCGAGCAGATTGGGCCAGAGTTCGCTCTCGACGAAGGCCGCCGCGTCCGGCCGCCAATGGTCGAGAAACCGTGCGACCCAGGCCGGGACATCGAGCGGGACAAAGCCATGCGTCACGCGCCCGGCGAGCCCGAGCGCCGGTAGCCGCGCGGCGAGGAGTTCGGCCGAGGTGACGGTGCCGGTGGTCAGCAGCACCGAAATCTCCGGCGCTTGGCGCGCGAGTTCGCCGAGCACGGGGAGCAGCGAGACGGTTTCGCCGACGCTTGCCGCGTGCAGCCAGAGCAGTTTTCCCGCCGGCCGCGGTAACGCTGCGATCCCGCGCCGCTCGCCAAGACGGGCTGCGATCTCTTTGCCCCGCCGCGCCCGCACCCACAGCATGAGGCGCAATGCCGGCGCCGCCAGCGTCCCTGCTGCCGCCCAAAGGACGCGAAATAGTGGGAACATTGCTAACCGCACGCGCGCCGCGCGGCCTCTGCCGCCGCTGTCAGCGCCGCCTCGATCGCCGGCAGCGCCGCCTCGGCGCCGTCGCGCGCAACTCGGATGGTCTCGGCACAGACGATGACGCCGCGCCCGAACGGCAACGGCAGCACCATCCGGTCCCAGGAGGGGAGGGTGATCCGCGGCCGCGTCATCGCCGCGCACGGCATGATCGGAACGCCGGAGAGGGCGGCGAGCTGGGCAACGCCGGGGGCGGCGCGCCGGCGCGGCCCGCGCGGCCCATCTGGCGTGATCACCACCTGCTCGCCGGCCGCGAGCAGCACGAGCAGCCGGCGGAGACCTGCTGCCCCGCCCCGCGACTTCGAGCCCCGCGCGGTCGAGCCATGCACCACCTCGATGCCGAGGCCGCGCACCACGTTGGCGATGATCTGCCCGTCGCGATGGCGGCTGATCAGCACCTTGAGCCTTCCTGCCGAGCGCCAGCGCAGCGCCGGCATCAGCGGCAGCACCTCATGCCAGAATGCCGCGATCACCGGCGCGCCGGCGAGAATGGCCGTCGTACTCGCCTCGCCCACTAGCCGCCAGCGCGTGGTCTTGAGCGCGAAGGCGAGATAGGCGCGAAGCAGCCATACCGCCGCTTTTTGCACGCCCGGATGCTGCCAAAACCGTTTTCCCATCGCCCGGCGCCGGTAGCACGCGGCATCGTCCCCGACAATTCGCCGCCCGCGCCTTGCGCCGTGCCAGCGCTTGCGCCACTTTCGCGCGCGATCATGCCGTTTCTCCGCGCCCCGCATCGCAACGCCGCCCCGCCGCGGCCGCCCCGCGTTATGAACGCCGGGCGACGATGACACCGTTCACCCCGCTTGCGACCGCGCGCCTCACGCTCCGCCCGCTGGTCGCGGCCGACGCCGCGGCGCTGCACCGGCTGATCAATGACTGGGAGGTCTGCCGCAACCTCGCCGGCGTCCCTTTCCCTTATCCGCGCGCGCTCGCTGATGAATGGATCGCGGCAAGCGCCACCGATCTCGCCGACGGCCGCGCCTATCACCTCGCCATCACCGGCAATGAGGAGGGGCGGGAGATCCTGGTCGGCGGGGTCGGCCTGCGGCTCGATGTGGCGCGACGCGTCGGGCGGCTCGGCTATTGGGTCGGGCGGCGTTTTTGGGGCCATGGGGTCGCGTCAGAAGCGGCGGCGCGGCTCGCGCAATGGTCGCTTGCGCATCTCGATCTCGATCGGCTGGAAGCCGTCGTCGCGACCGACAATGCCGCCTCGCTCGCGGTGCTGCGGCGGATCGGGTTTCGCGAGACCGGCCGCGAGGTGCAAAATTTCCTCGCCCGCGGCGGGGCGCAGCCGGTGGTTCTGCATGAGGCGCAGCGCGAAGATATTTTCGGCCATCCCGAGGCGACGCGCGACGCGGCGGCGCCGGCGGGGGCGAAGCCTTTGCTCCTCGTTGCCGCCTGCGCGCTGGTCGATAGCGATGGGCGGGTGCTGCTCGCGCGCCGGCCGGAGGGCAAGACGATGGCCGGGCTCTGGGAATTCCCAGGCGGCAAGCTCGCCCCCGGCGAAACCCCGGAGGCGGCGCTGATCCGCGAATTGAAGGAAGAACTCGGCATCGATGTTTCGGCCGCCTGCCTCGCCCCTTTCGCCTTCGCCTCGCACGCTTACGAGCGTGTCCATCTCCTGATGCCGCTTTATCTCTGCCGGCGCTGGCGCGGCTTCGTCACCCCGCGCGAGGGGCAGGCTTTGGCCTGGGTGCGGCCGGAGAAGCTCACCGAGTATCGCATGCCTCCCGCCGATCTGCCGCTGGTGCCCATGCTGCGCGATTTTTTGTAAGGTGTCGCCATGACCGAAACCGCCAATCCCACCGCCTGCATCGTCGTCATCGGCAATGAGATCCTCTCGGGCCGGACGCAGGACGTGAACGTGAAATTCCTCGCGACCCGCTTGGCCGAACTGGGCATCGCGCTCCGCGAGGTGCGGATCATCCCCGACATCGAGGCGACCATCATCGCGACCGTCAACGAGGTTCGTGCCGCCTTCGATCATGTCTTCACCACCGGCGGCATCGGCCCGACCCATGACGACATCACCAGCCAATGCATCGCCGCGGCCTTCGGCGTCCCCTGGGAGCCGCATCCCGAGGCCTGGGCGAAAATGGACCGGCATTACAAACCCGGCGAATTCAACGCCGCCCGCCAACGCATGGCGACGATGCCGCGTGGCGCGACGCTGATCGAGAACCCGATCTCGATCGCGCCCGGGTTTTCGATCGGCAATGTCCATGTTTTGGCCGGCGTGCCACGCATCATGCAGGCGATGTTCGAGAGCCTCGCGCCGACCCTGCCCGGCGGCAAGCCGATCCGCACCCGCGCCGTCCACGGCCGGCGGCTGCTCGAAGGCCGTCTCGCCGCTGGGCTTGCCGCCATCCAGGCGCGCTATCCGGGGCTTGATATCGGAAGCTATCCTTATTATCGCGGTGATGACAATAACGGCGTTGCGATCGTCGCCAAAGGCACCGACGAGGCGCAGGCGGAGGCGGCGATCGCCGAGGTCAGCGCTTTGATCGAGAGTCTTGGGGTAACGCCAATCCCGGGCGAGCCGCCGATCTGACGCTTTTTCCAGGAGACCGACCCCATGCCCCTGACCCCGCCCGTGGCTCGCGAGCTGCTGCACCTGCGCGATATAGCGCTCCGCGGTTATCTCCGCGACGATGGGCTTTATGATATCGAAGCCCATCTCACCGATACCAAAACCCAGGGTTTCACCAGCGAGGAGCGCGGCTATGTCGAGGTCGGCGAGCCGCTGCATGGGATGTGGATGCGGCTGACGGTGGATGAAGATCTGACCATCATCGCCTGTGAGGCCAACACCGAATTCAGCCCCTATCCGCAGGTTTGTCCGCAGGCCGCGGACAATTTCTCCCGCCTCGCCGGGCTCTCGATCAAGCGTGGCTTCGTCAAGGCGGCAATGGAACGGGTCGGTGGCACCGCAGGCTGCACCCATCTCCGCGAATTGCTGCAGCAAATGGCAACCGTTGCCTTCCAAACGCTTTATTCCGTGCTGATGCGGCGCGAACGCCAGCGCGCCGAGGCGAGCGGCGACACCCGCACCTCGGAAGAAAGCGTCGCCGCGCGCGACGGCGGCCGGCCGGTGCTGCTCAACACCTGTCTCGCCTGGGGCAGCGACAGCCCGGTGATCAAACGGCGCTGGCCGCAGCTTTATACCGGCGGCGAGCGGTCATAGACCGACCGCGCGGCGCCTGGCGTGGGCGCGAACCCATCGCGGCCGCCCGCGCCAAAAAATGCGGAATTTCGCGCTTAGCCGGCGCGCGGATGGGCGCGGCGCCAGACCGCGAGCAGGGCGTTCGCGTCCATCGCGGTGTAGCGCTCGGTCGAGGCGAGGCTGGCATGGCCGAGAAGCTCCTGGATGACGCGGAGATCGGCGCCGCTCTCGAGGAGGTGGGTTGCAAAGGAGTGGCGGAGCGCGTGCGGCGTCGCGTGCTCGGGCAAGCCGCGGCGGCGGCGGAAATCGCGCAGGATCCGTTGCGCGACGCCGGGATTGAGCCGTTTGCCGCGCGCCCCGATGAAAAGCGGCGAGGCGGGCGCAGGGTTGGGGTGGCGCGCGAGCCAGGCGGCGATCGCCTCGCGAACCGCGGGAAGCACCGGCACCAGTCGCTCTTTCGCGCGTTTGCCGAGGATGCGCAGCGGCGCCTCGCTCCCCGGGCGGGGTGCCGCGCGGCAATCGAGGCCGAGCGCCTCCGAAATGCGCAAGCCGCAGCCATAGAGCAGGGAAAAAAGCGCGATATCGCGGGTCTCGAAAGCGATATCGGGCGCCGCCTCACCGATCTCGTCGGCGACCAGCAGCGCCTGGCGTTCGCTCAAGGCGCGCGGCAGATGGCGCTTGCCGCGTGGCCCGGCGAGAAGGGCGATCTGGTTGTTTTCCACCCCTTCTCTCCGCGCGAGAAAGCGGAAAAAGCTGCGCAACGCCGAAAGCCGCCGGCTCCGGCTCGCAGCCCCGATCCCCTCTGAGGCCGCCGCCGCCAGCCAGGCGCGGAAATCGGCGAGCCTGAGGCCGGCGAGCGCCGCGAGATCGGGCTCGGCGCCGAGATGGGTCGTGAGAAAGCCCAAAAAATCGGCGACATCGTGGCCATAGGCGATGAGCGTCGCCGGCGCTGCGCGGCGCTCATTCTCGAGCCAGGCGCACCAGGCGGCGCGGGCGGCCGCGGCGTTCGCCCCTTTGCCGGGCGTGGACGAGACGGTATCGGAGGTCTCAGGCATGACGGGAGAACGATAGGCGATGGCGGCGGGTGGCGAAAGGGCGCAAGCGGTGCCGGTCTTGCTGCCTTATCCCTTCGCCGGCCCGCTCGATTACGCCGCCCCGCCGGATGGCGAGCCGCCGCCCGGGACGATCGTGCGCGTGCCGCTCCGCCGCCGCGAAGTGCTCGGCGTGGTGTGGGACAAGGCTGGCCCCGGGCGCGCCGCGCCGGAGACCCTGCGCCCGCTCGCCGCCGTCGCCGGCGCGCCGTCCTTGCCACGCGATCTCCGCGCCCTGATTGACTGGCTCGCCGCCTATACCCTCGCGCCACTCGGCGAGGTGCTGGCGATGGCGCTTCGCATCAACCCCGCCCCGCCGAAGCGCCGCCGCCGCGCCCAGCCCTTCGCCGCCCCCGATCCCGACCATCCCGGCCCGACGCTCTCGCCCGATCAGGCGGCGGCGGCGGCGGCGCTTCGGGACGCGGTGCGGGCGGCGCGGTTTTCCGTGACCCTCCTCGAAGGCGTGACCGGCGCTGGCAAGACCGAGGTTTATTTCGAGGCGATCGCGCAAACGCTCAAGGCCGGGCGGCAAGCGCTCGTGCTGCTCCCCGAGATCGCGCTCTCGGCGCCGTGGCTTGCGCGATTTCGGACGCGGTTCGGCGCCGACCCCGCGGTCTGGCACTCTGGCCTTGGCCCCGCCTTGCGGCGCGATACCTGGATTGCGGTGGCGCGGGCGGCGGCGCCGGTGGTGGTGGGCGCGCGTTCGGCGCTGTTCCTGCCGTTTTCGGCGCTCGGCCTCGTCATCGTCGATGAGGAGCATGAGAGCGCCTTCAAGCAGGAAGATGGCGTGATCTACCATGCCCGCGACATGGCGGTGGTGCGCGGGCGGCTGGCCGGGGCGCCCGTGGTGTTGGCCTCGGCGACGCCGAGCCTCGAAAGCCTCGCCAATGCCGAGGCCGGGCGCTATCGCCATCTTTTGCTCCCGGCGCGCCATGGCGGGGCGGCGCTGCCGGCGGTCGCGATGATCGATCTTCGCCGCGACCCGCCGGCGCGCGGGCGGTTTCTCGCCCCCGCCCTCATCGCTGCGATCAGCGAGACCCTGGCGCGCGGCGAGCAAGCGATGCTGTTTTTGAACCGCCGCGGCTACGCGCCGCTGACCCTCTGTCGCGCCTGCGGCCACCGGCTGCAATGTCCGCATTGCACCGCCTGGCTGGTTGCGCATCGTCGGGGTGGGCGGGCGCGGCTTCTCTGCCATCATTGTGGGTATGTGATGGACCAGCCGTCGGCCTGCCCGGCCTGCGGCGCCGCGGCCAGCTTCACACCGATCGGCCCCGGCGTTGAGCGCATCACCGAGGAAGTGGCGGATCTGTTTCCCGCGGCGCGCCATCTGGTCATGTCCTCTGACACCATCGCCAATGCGCAAGCGGCGCAAGCGGCGGCGGCTGCGGTCCTAGAACGCCGGGTCGATGTCATCATCGGCACCCAGATCGTCGCCAAGGGCTGGCATTTTCCGCATTTGACGTTGGTTGGCGTCGTCGATGCTGATCTCGGCCTCGCCGGCGGCGATCTGCGTGCCGCCGAGCGCTGTTTTCAGCTTCTGCACCAGGTCGGCGGGCGCGCCGGGCGAGCGGGCGCGCCGGGGCGTGTCCTGCTGCAGAGTTTCGCGCCCGAGCACCCGGTGATGCAAGCGCTCGCGAGCGGCGATCAGGCGGCTTTTCTCGCCGCCGAGAAAGCCGCGCGCAGGATGGGGCACTGGCCGCCTTACGGCCGGCTCGCCGCAGTCATCGTGAGCGCCGGAACGGCCGCCGCAGCCGATGCGCTGGCGCACGCGCTCGCCCGAGCGATGCCGGCGGCGCACGGGGTCGACCTTTTTGGCCCGGCGCCGGCGCCGCTCGCCCTGCTGCGCGGGCGCCATCGCCGCCGGCTCCTGATCAAGGCGCGGCGCGAGGTTGCGCTGCAGACGCTGCTCCGCGCCTGGCTCGCCGCCGTCCCGGTGCCGCGCGGGGCACACGTCGTCGTCGATATCGACCCGATGTCGTTTTTGTGATTTTCGCCGTGTTCGGCGGTCAAGGCCGGTTGCGCACGCCACCCCCCCATGCTAGACGCCGCGCGCCGGTGCGAACGCGCCGGTCTCCGCCTTGGGACCCACTTGATCGGACATTCACAGCGTGGCCACTGACAGCGTAGTCTCGATGGGCGCAACCCATGTCTCCGGCCTCGCCGGGCGCTACGCCACGGCGCTTTATCACCACGCCGACGAGACCCACCTGCTCGACCAAGTGGTTTCCGAAATGGCGAGCCTCGGCCGGCTGATCGAGGAAAGCGCGGATTTTCGCCGCCTCATCGAAAGCCCGCTGATCGACGTGACCGCCGCGCGTGACGCGGCGCTTGCGGTGCTCAGGGCGCAGGGGTTCGGCGCCAGCGTGTGCCATTTCGTCGGCGTCGTGATCAGCAACCGCCGGCTGCGCCAGCTCCCCGATTTCGTCCGCGCGTTCGCGGCCCTGGCGGCCGAAAAACGCGGCGTCGTCATCGCCCATGTCACTTCGGCGCACCCTCTGAGCGACGTGCAGGAGCAGGCGCTCCGCGCCCGGCTGATCGAGGCCGGCTATAACCAGGTGCAGCTGATCCAAGAGGTCGATCCCAGCCTGCTCGGCGGCCTCGTCGTCAGGATCGGCACCCGTCTTTATGATTCCAGTCTGAAATCCCGTCTGCAGCGCCTGCAGTACGCCATGAAGGGAGCCGCGTGATGGAAATCCGCCCCGCCGAAATCTCCGACATTCTGAAAAAGCAAATTGCCGCTTTCGATACCGAGGCGAATGTCGCCGAGACTGGTCAGGTCTTGAGCGTCGGTGATGGGATTGCGCGCATTTTCGGCCTCCAGAACGTGATGGCCGGCGAATTGGTGGAATTTCCCTCCGCCGGCATCAAGGGCATGGCGCTCAATCTCGAGACCGACAATGTCGGCGTGGTGATTTTCGGCGACGACCGCGAGATCCGCGAAGGCGACACGGTGACGCGGACCAAGGACATCGTCGATGTGCCGGTGGGCAAGGCGCTGCTCGGGCGCGTGGTTGACGGGCTCGGCAATCCGATCGACGGCAAGGGGCCGATCGAGGGCGCCGAGCGCCGCCGCGTCGAAGTCAAGGCGCCGGGCATCATCGCGCGCAAATCGGTCCATGAGCCGATGCAGACCGGCTTGAAGCCGATCGACGCCTTGATCCCGATCGGCCGCGGCCAGCGCGAACTGATCATCGGCGACCGTCAGACCGGCAAAACCGCGGTGATCATCGACACCATCCTCAATCAAAAAGCGATCAACGCCGGGGCCGACGAAAGCAAGAAGCTCTATTGCATCTATGTCGCGGTCGGGCAGAAGCGCTCGACGGTTGCCCAGCTCGTGCGCACGCTCGAGGAAAACGGCGCGATGGCCTATTCCATCGTCGTCGCCGCGACCGCCTCCGACCCCGCGCCGATGCAGTTTATCGCCCCCTATACCGGCTGCACGATGGGCGAGTATTTCCGCGACAATGCGATGCACGCGGTGATTTTCTACGACGATCTTTCCAAGCAAGCGGTCGCCTATCGCCAGATGTCGCTCTTGCTGCGCCGCCCACCGGGGCGCGAGGCCTATCCCGGCGACGTGTTCTATCTCCATTCCCGTCTGCTTGAGCGCGCCGCCAAGATGTCGGATGAGTTTGGCGCCGGCAGCCTCACCGCGCTGCCGGTGATCGAGACCCAGGCCGGCGACGTCTCGGCCTATATTCCGACCAATGTGATTTCGATCACCGATGGCCAGATCTTCCTCGAGACGGAGCTGTTCTTCAAGGGCATCCGCCCGGCGGTGAATGTCGGCATCTCGGTCTCGCGCGTCGGCTCGGCGGCGCAGATCAAGGCGATGAAGCAGGTGGCCGGGCGCATCAAGCTCGAACTCGCGCAATATCGCGAAATGGCGGCGTTTTCGCAGTTCGCCTCCGATCTCGACGCCTCGACGCGCAACCTGCTCGCGCGCGGCGCGCGTCTCACCGAATTGCTGAAGCAGCCGCAATATCAGCCAATGCCGGTCGAGGAGCAGGTGGTGTCGATCTTCACCGGCGTGCGCGGCTATCTCGATGCGCTGCCGGTCGAACGTATCGGCGCCTTCGAGCGCCAGATGCTCTCCGAATTGCGTGCCAAGGGCGGCATTCTCGAGGCCATCCGCAACGACCGCGAAATCAAGCCCGAGACCGAGAAGCAGTTGATCGCCTTCCTCGAGGCTTTTGCAAAGAATTTCGGCTGATCCACTCCCATGGCCAATCTCAAGGCGCTCCGCACCCGGATCGATAGCGTCAAATCGACGCAAAAGATCACCAGCGCGATGAAGCTGGTCTCGGCCTCCAAACTGCGCCGGGCGCAGCTTCGTGCCGAAGCGGCGCGGCCCTATGCCGAACGGATGGAGCGCATGCTCGCGACGCTTGCCGCGAGCGCCGCCGGCAATCCCTCGGCGCCGGAGCTGCTGGTCGGCAATGGGCGCGATCAGACCCATCTGATCATCGCCGTCACCGCCGATCGCGGTCTGGCCGGCGCCTTCAATACCAATGTCGGGCGCGCCGCGCGGGCGCTCGCGCAGCGCCTCGAAGCCGACGGCAAAACAGTGAAGATCGCCGCGATCGGGCGCAAGGGCCGCGATTTCCTGCGCCGCGACTATGGTGATCGCATCCTGTTCGATGTCTCCTATGCCGGCCGCAAGCAGATCGAGTTCGCCGACGCCGAGGCCATCGCCGCCCGCGTTATCGCCCTCATGCAGGAGGGCGCGTTCGATGTCTGCACGCTGGTCTATAACCGTTTCGTCTCGGTGATTTCGCAGGTGGCGACGGAGGCGCGGTTGATCCCGGCGCCGGTTGCCGCGATGCCGGCGGCGGCGAGCGCGGGCGCCCAGGCGATCTATGAGTTCGAACCCGAGGAAGAGGCGCTGCTCGCCCATCTCCTGCCGCAAAACCTCGCCGTCCAAATCTACAAGGCGCTGATCGAAAGCGCCGCCGGCGAGCAAGGTGCGCGCATGACGGCGATGGATAACGCGACGCGCAACGCCGGCGACATGATCAAGCGGCTGACCTTGGTCTATAACCGCAGCCGCCAAGCCAACATCACCCGAGAACTGATCGAGATCATCTCCGGCGCCGAAGCCCTGTGAGATCGGTCGGCCACGCATAGAGGAGTGCCCAGCATGGCGAAAAACATTGTCGGACGCGTGACCCAGGTTCTCGGCGCGGTGGTCGATGTGCAGTTCGATGGCGAGCTGCCGTTCATTCAGAACGCCTTGACCACCAAGATCGATGACCGCACCCTGGTGCTCGAGGTGGCGCAGGAACTTGGTGAGCGCACCGTGCGCTGCATCGCCATGGACAGCACCGATGGCCTGGTGCGCGGGCGCGAGGTGGTCGATACCGGCGGGCCGATCTCGGTCCCGGTCGGGCCGGAAACCTTGGGCCGCATCCTCAATGTCATCGGCGAGCCGATCGATGAGCGCGGCCCGCTCGAGACCAAGCAGCGCTTTCCCATTCACCGCGAGGCGCCCTCCTTCGAGGAGCAGGCGACGTCGACGGAAATCCTCGTCACCGGCATCAAGGTCATCGATCTGCTTGCGCCCTATCTCAAGGGAGGCAAGACCGGGCTTTTCGGCGGCGCCGGGGTCGGCAAGACGGTGCTGATCCAGGAGCTGATCAACAATATCGCCAAAGCCCATGGCGGCGTCTCGGTGTTCGCCGGCGTCGGCGAGCGCACGCGCGAGGGCAATGACCTCTATCATGAAATGATCGATGCCGGCGTCATCAAGCTCGACGGGCCGGGCTCGAAGGTCGCGCTCTGCTATGGCCAGATGAACGAGCCGCCCGGCGCGCGCGCGCGTGTCGCGCTCTCCGGCCTCTCGCTCGCCGAGTATTTCCGCGATGAGGAAGGCCAGGACGTGCTGTTCTTCGTCGATAACATCTTCCGCTTCACCCAGGCCGGCGCCGAGGTGTCGGCGCTGCTCGGTCGCATCCCCTCGGCGGTGGGCTATCAGCCGACGCTCGCGACCGACATGGGCGCGCTGCAGGAACGTATCACCTCCACCAAGAAAGGCTCGATCACCTCGGTGCAGGCGATCTACGTCCCCGCCGACGACCTCACCGACCCGGCGCCGGCGACCTCGTTCGCCCATCTCGACGCGACCACCGTGCTGTCGCGCCAGATCGCCGAACTCGGCATCTATCCCGCCGTCGATCCGCTCGATTCGACCTCGCGCTCGCTCGACCCGCGCATCGTCGGCGAGGAGCACTACACCGTCGCGCGCGAGGTGCAACGCATCCTGCAGACCTATAAAAGCCTCCAGGACATCATCGCCATTCTTGGCATGGATGAGCTGTCCGAGGAAGACAAGCTGATCGTCTCGCGGGCGCGCAAGATCCAGCGCTTCCTCTCGCAGCCCTTCCATGTCGCCGAAGTGTTCACCGGCTTCCCCGGCGTCTTCGTCCCCGTCGCAGACACCATCCGCAGCTTCAAGGGCCTCTGCTCGGGCGAATACGACCATCTGCCGGAAGCCGCGTTCTACATGGTCGGCACCATCGAGGAAGCGGTCAAGAAGGCGGAAAGCCTGAAAGCCGCCGCCTGATGCCGACCGCGCTCGAAATCGTAACGCCTGAGCGGCTTTTACTCTCGCGCGCCGTGGATATGGTGGTGGTGCCGGCCGCCGAGGGGGAACTCGGCGTCCTCCCCGGTCACGCGCCGATGATCGCGCTCTTGCGCGGCGGCGTTTTGCGCATTTTCGAGGGCCAGCAGGAAACCAGCCGGCTATTCGTCGCCGGTGGTTTCGTCGAAATCACTCCCGAGCGCTGCACCGTGCTTGCAAGCGAGGTCATGCCACTCGCCGAGGTCTCGAAAAGCGCCGCCGAACGTCGCATCAAGGAGGCCGAGGCGGCCTATGCGGCGGTCGATAAATCGGATATCGCGGCGCGCGACATGACGCTCGATCATCTGCAATCGGCGCGGGCGATGCTCGCGGTTGCGGAAGCGCCGTAAGCAAGGCAAGGCATGGTTCTTTTTTGAAAAAAAGAACCAAAAAACTTTTGCCCGTGGGGCCGTGCCGCAGGCACGGCCCGCTCCAAGAAAAGTCCCGCTTCCCGGGAACGGAGAAAAGTCTTTTTGCTTCTTTTTCTTCAGAAAAAGAAGTCTTTCTCTCATGACTGACCTACCGCGTGAATTTGCCCTGATCGAAACCTATTTCCGCCCGCTGGCGGGGCCGGCGGGGCTCGCGCTCGCCGATGACGCGGCGATTTTGCCGGAGATCCCCGGGCGGGAATGGGTGGTTTCGGTCGATGCCATGGTCGCGGGCGTGCATTTCCTCGCCGAGGATCCGCCCGATAGGATCGCCCGCAAGCTGCTGCGGGTCAATCTCTCCGATCTCGCGGCGATGGCGGCCAAGCCGTTCGGCTATCTGCTGACGCTGGCGGCGCCCGCAACGACCCCGGATGCCTGGTTCAAAACCTTCGCCGCTGGCTTGGCCGAGGACCAGGCGCGGTTTGGCCTTGCGCTGCTCGGCGGCGATACCACGAGAACGCCGGGGCCGCTCACCCTTTCACTGACCATTTTCGGCGAGGTTGCGGCCGGTCGGGCATTGCGCCGGGCGGGCGCGCAGGCCGGCGATGAGGTCTGGGTGAGCGGCACCATCGGCGATGCCGCGCTTGGGCTTTTGGTGCGTCGTGGCGAACTCGCCGACCCGAGCGGGAGCCTGCTTCACCGCTACCTGCTGCCCGAGCCGCGGCTCGGCCTTGCGCTCGCTGGGATCGCGCGGGCGGGCGCGGATATTTCCGATGGCTTGGTGCAGGATCTCGGCCATCTCTGTCGCGCCAGCGGGATCGGTGCGGTGATTGAGGCGCAAGCGGTGCCGCTGTCGCCGGCGGCGCGTGCGGCGGGCGCGGCCTATCTCGCGCGCTGCCTTACCGGCGGCGATGATTATGAGCTGGTGCTCGCCGTGCCGCCCGAACGCGCCGCGGCCTTGCGCGCGGCGGCGGCGGCGGCTGGCGTCCCCCTCACCCGCATCGGCCATTTCCGGGCCGAGCCGGCGCGGGTCGTGGTGGTTGATGGCGCGGGCGCCGAGATGGCGCTAGGCGCCGGCGGCTGGAGCCATTTCTGAGCGGTAGCGCTCCTTCAACGTGCGCCGCAGCAGCTTGCCGGTCGGCGTGCGCGGCAGCGCCTCGACGAACACCACCTGGCGCGGGCATTTGAGGCTCGCCATCCGCTCGCGGCAGAAGGCGATCACCGCCTCCGGGGTGAGCCCGAGACGCTCCGGCGCCGCAACTGGCTGGACCACCGCGAGCACGACCTCACCGAGATCGGCATCGGGCAGCCCGACCACCCCGGCATCGGCGATCAAGGGGTGTTCGAGCAGCACACTCTCGATCTCGGCGGGATAGACATTGCTGCCGCCAGAGAGAATGAGGTCCGAGCGGCGATCGCTGAGATAAAGATATCCGTCCGCGTCGAGATAGCCGAGGTCGCCATAGGTCGCAAAGCCACGGGCATTGTAGGACGCGGCGGTTTTTTCGGGATCCCGGTGATAGGCGAAGCCGCCGGTGCCCTCGAACCAGATGCCGCCGACCTCGCCCGGCGGCAGATCATGGCCATCCTCGTCGAGGATGTGGAGCGTGCCGTAAATCGGCCGCCCGACCGAGCCTTTATGGCGCAACCACTCGTCGCTTTCGATCAGGGTGGTGCCGATGCGCTCCGACCCGGCATAATATTCGACCAGGATCGGCCCCCACCAGGCGATCATTTTTTCCTTCACATGCACCGGGCACGGGGCGGCGGCGTGGATCGCGCGTCGATGCGAGGCGAGATCATAGTGCGCCCGCACCGCCTTGGGCAGGGCCAGCATGCGGATGAACATCGTCGGCACCCATTGGCTGTGCGTCACGCGGTAGCGGGCGATCGCCGCAAGCGCCGATTCGGGGTCGAATTTGTCGAGGACGACGACGCTCACGCCGCGCGCCAGCGAATGCAGCGAATAGACATGCGGCGCGGCGTGATAGAGCGGCGCCGGCGAGAGATAGACGCTCGCGGGGCCAAAGCGCAGGGTGTGGTCGAGGAGCTTCTCGCCAGGCTGGGTGACGCCACGCTGATCGGCGGCAAGCAGCGGGAAGCGAATGCCCTTGGGCCGCCCGGACGTCCCCGAGGAATAGAGGAATTCGCGCCCGATCGGGCGCCGCGGCAGGGCGGTGACCGCGAACGGCGCGAGCACGGCACTGAGCCCGAGTTCGGCGCCGCTCGCATCGCCATCGACCAGCATCACCGGCAGACGCCGGCGGATGTCGCCCGGCACCGCGGCGAGCAGAGCGCGGCTGGTGATCAGCAGCCGGGCGTCGCTATCCTCGATCAGATAGGTGAGTTCGCGCGGTTTCAGATGCGTGTTCAGCATCGCGTAATAGAGGCCGGCGCGGCGCGCCGCCCAGGCGATGGTGAAAATCTCGGCACGGTTTTCCAAAAGAACCGCGATCATCGCCCCGGCCTCCAACCCGCGCGCGATCAGCGCCTGGGCGAGGCGGTTGGCGCCAGCGTCGAGGCTCGCGAAGCTTTCGACGAAACTCGACTGCGGAAAAATCACCGCCGGTTTGTCCGGCGCCCGCAGGGCGACGGCGTGCAGTTCGTCGATCTCGGCGTTGATCATGCGTCTCTCCCGATGGTTATTCCTTGAGGCTGTGCCCCTCCGGGTGCGACGAGTGTGTGCTGAAATCACGAAAACCCGCAAGCCGCCGCGGTTGACGGCGCAGCCGCGCCCGGCCAGCCTCGGGGCAAAGCCAATGAGGAAAACGGCGATGGGGCAAGAGAATGGGGCGCGCGGGCCGCTTGGCGGGCTGCGGGTGCTGGAACTCGCTGGGATAGGGCCGGGGCCGTTCGCCGCGATGCTGCTCGCGGATCTCGGCGCCGAGGTGATCCGCATCGACCGGCCAGGGGAAAGCGCCTCGCGCCTTCCCCCCGAGCGCGACCCGACGCGGCGCGGCCGACGCAATCTCGTTCTTGATCTCAAGCGCGCCGACGCGGTCGCGGTGTTGCTTCGCCTCGTCGAGACCGCGGATGTCTTGATTGAGGGGTTTCGCCCTGGCGTTGCCGAGCGCCTCGGCTTCGGCCCCGAGCCCTGTCTCGAACGCAATCCGCGCCTGGTTTATGGCCGCATGACCGGGTTCGGCCAGGATGGGCCGCTGGCGCAGGCGGCCGGGCATGATCTCACCTATATCGCCCTCGCCGGCGCCCTGCATGGCATCGGCCGCGCCGGCGAGGCGCCGGTGCCGCCGCTCAATCTCGTTGGCGATTATGGCGGTGGCGCGATGTTCCTGATCTTCGGCGTGCTCGCAGCACTCTTCGAGCGCGGCCGTTCGGGGCGCGGGCAGGTGGTGGACGCGGCGATGGCGGAGGGGGCGGCGCTGCTGATGACGCCGTTTTATGGTCTTTTCGCCGCCGGGCTTTGGTCTGATGCGCGGGGCGAGAACCTGCTCGATGGCGGCGCGCCATTTTATGACAGCTATCGCACCGCGGATGGCGGCTATCTCGCCATCGCCGCGTTGGAGCCGAAATTCTTCGCCGAACTCGCGCGCCTGATCGGGCTCTCGGACGAGGATGTCCGCCGGCAATATGACCGCGCGCATTGGCCGGCGCTGCGGGCGCGGATGGCCGCGACCGTCGCCGGCAAAACCCGCGCCGAATGGGTCGCGCGCCTTGAAGGAAGCGATGCCTGCGCCCATGGCGTGCTCGCGCTTGCGGAAGCGCCGCATCATCCCCACAACGCGGCGCGCCGGAGTTTCATCGAGATCAATGGCGTGACGCAGCCGGCGCCGGCGCCGCGTTTCAGCCGCACCCCACCCGCCACGCCGCGCCCGCCCGCCCCGCCGGGCGCCGACGATGACGCCATTCTCACCGAAGCCGGGCTCGACCCGGCAGCGCTCCGCGCCGCCGGCGTGCTCGGCTAATCCGTCACCGGCGCGCTGGCAAACCCTCGCGTCAGGCGGGCGCCGCCGTGAGCAGATGGCGGAGAACGGACTTGCGGGAGACGAGATCGGCGAGGCTGTGGCGATCGAGCACGGCGAGAAACGCCTGTTCCGCCTCGCGCAGAATGCCGACGAGATCGCAGGCGGGAAGGATCGGGCAAGAACGCGAGCGCGCGGCAAAGCAGGGGGCGAGCGCTATGTCAGGCTCGGTCTCGCGTACCACCGCGCCGAGATTGATCGCCGCCATCGGCCGCGCAAGACGCAGCCCGCCCCCCTTGCCCCGCAGGGTTGCAACATAGCCGGCAAGACCCAGCCGATGCGCGACTTTAGTCAGATGGTTCTTCGGAATGCCATAAGCGGCGGCGACGGCGGCAATGGTGATGCGCTCGCCGGGCGGGATCGCGGCGAGATGGATCAAGAGGCGGAGCGCGTAATCGGTATGGACGGTAAGACGCATCGAAGCGGTTATCGCGGGGTTGTGAGCAGTCGCCCATAGAGCAGGGCGAAGAGGCTGAACGCGCCGCTCCAGGCCGTTCCGGCCAGCACGAGAACCGGCAGGACATGCCCGCCGGCGAAGGGCGCGGCGAGGCGGGCGAGCGCGGCGAGGGTGATCAGGGCAAAGATCACGACCGTGCCCGACCCCGCCGTCAGCTTTCGCCCGGTATGGCCGAGCGTCGCCCGCGTCATCACCGCAAGGGTCATGGTGCCGATGGCGCCGACGGTGAGCGCATGCAGCGCCACGCTCGCCGGAAAAGCGGGAAAGAAAACGGGGAGGCCAAGCAGCAGCAACCCGGCGCCAAGCCAGCCATAGCCGAGATGGAGGACGATCAGCAGCGGCTCGCGCCACGCCGCGGCGCCGTGCCAGCGCCAGAGGCGCACCCATTGCGCAAGGCCGGCGAGGATCGCAACCGGCGCCAAAAGCCGCGCCGTTGGCGCCGCAACCCAGATCAGGAGCGCAAACCCGGTAAGCAGGAGCGCCGCGCGGTCCATCGTGCCGAAGCTCGCCGGCGGCGCCACCGCCGGACGCATGCGGGCGAGCCAGTTGCGGGTGAAACTGGGGACGATCCGCCCGCCGATCAGGCTGATCAGCATCGCCAGCGTCGCGATGCCGAGCCGGTTGCCGAGCGCCGCATCCGCAAGCCAGCCTGACGCCCCGGCATGAACCAGGACGTTCGCCAGCAACAGCAGGGACAGCGCCACCACCACCGGCAGATTGCGCCAGTTGCGCCCGGCCAGAACCTCGCGCGCGATGACGAGCAGAAAGGCGAGCGGAAAGGCGAGGTCGGCCAGCGCTGCGAACGGGTTTGACGGGGCAAGACATGCGAGACGCCCGACAAGCCAAAGCAACACGAGGGCGGCGAGCGGCCCCCCCTGGAGCGGCATCCGCCCGGTCCAGTTGGGGACCGCGGTGAGCAGGAACCCGGCGACGACCGCGCCGCCATAGCCGAACACCATCTCATGCCCGTGCCAGACACTGGCCGGCAATGCCGCCGGCGACGGCGCCGCGCCGGCGAACATGGTAAGCCACAGCGGCACGGCGATCGCCGCCCACAGCGCGGCAAACAGGAAGAACGGCCGGAATCCGGCGGAAAGAAGCGCCGGCTCGTGTCCGGCGCGATAGCGGGGAATGGCACTCATCCGGTGTTCTCCCACCCGGTTGCGCGCGCGGCAGGAACGATGCGCGCCGCCCAAAAAGATACATTTTATATGTATTTTATATCCCCGCTTTATCGACGCATGCGCCCTGAAAGGAACGCAAAGCTCACGGCACGGCGCTTGCCGTCGTAGCCGACGCCACCCCTCTCTCGCCTCACAAAATTGCCCACCACTGCCCCGGGAAAGGCCGGCGGGCGATGTCAGCATGACCGGGCGCGATCAAAAAAATCTATTTTCGTCCGAAACTTCCCTTTCCTTTGTGATGCGCGCCAGGTTGCCATATCCTGATGTTCAAGCGCCGCGCGCCGGCGGCGTGCGGAGACGGGAACGGACAGAATGAAACACGCAGAGATCACCCTCGATGACAAATACGCCGTCGAGATCGAGGAGGTTCATCTCACCGGGACGCAGGCGCTGGTGCGTCTGCCGATGCTGCAGCACGCGCTCGACCGCGCCGCCGGGCGCAACACCGCCGGCTTCATCTCCGGCTATCGCGGCTCGCCGCTCGGCGGGCTCGACATTCAGCTTTTCGCCGCGAAATCCCACCTCGCCGAGCATCACATCCATTTTCAGCCCGGCGTGAACGAGGAATCGGCGGCGACCGCGGTCTGGGGCACGCAGCTCTCGCCGCTGCTCGCCGGCGCGAAATATGATGGCGTGTTTGCGATGTGGTACGGCAAGGGGCCGGGCGTCGATCGCTCGGGCGATGCCTTCAAACACGCGAATTTCGCCGGAACCTCGCCCAATGGCGGCGCGTTGCTGGTCGCCGGCGACGATCATGCCTGCAAATCCTCAACCGTGCCGCATCAGAGCGAGCCCGCCTTCATCGCCGCCCTCATCCCGGTTTTGGTGCCGGCCGGGGTCGCCGATATCGTCAGCCTCGGCCTCCATGGCT
This sequence comes from Acidibrevibacterium sp., assembly GCF_049965395.1. Taxonomy (NCBI): domain Bacteria; kingdom Pseudomonadati; phylum Pseudomonadota; class Alphaproteobacteria; order Acetobacterales; family Acetobacteraceae; genus Acidibrevibacterium; species Acidibrevibacterium sp. The sequence continues at coordinate 31,786 of NZ_JBMFWJ010000012.1, read as the reverse complement.
GGGCGATGTCGCGCTATTGCGGGCTCTATACCGGGTTCAAGACGGTCGCCGACGTGGTTGAGACCTCGACCACCATCCGCTTCGATCTCCATGAGTTCCGCCCGATCCTGCCGGAACGCGCCCATGATCAGCGGCATTTCATCCGCCTGCACGATCAGCCGCTGGAGATGGAGCGAAGGGTGCATCTCTACGGCCTGCCGATGGCGCGCGATTATGTCCGCGCCAACCGCCTCGATCGGGTGTTGCGCCGCGATCCGGGGGCGCGGTTCGGGCTTATCACCGCCGGCAAATCGACCTTCGATCTCGCCCAGGCGCTCGATGATCTCGGCCTTGCGGGTGCTGACGCCGGGCTCGCGGTGCTCAAGCTCGCCCTCACCTGGCCGATCGTGCCCGAGACCATCCGCGAGTTCGCCGCCGGCCTCGATGAGATTCTGATCGTCGAGGAAAAGCAGCCGGTGATCGAAACCCAGGTCAAGGAGATCCTCTACGGCACCGCGAACCCGCCGCGCATCACCGGCAAGCACGACCCAGAAGGGGCGTGGCTGCTCAGGGCGTCGTCCGAGCTCTCCGCCGATGATATCGCCCGCGCGCTTGCTCGCCGCCTTGCCGCAATGGGGCGCGAGACCGAGACCATGCGCGCCCGCTTAGCCGTGCTCGATGCCAAGGAGGCGGCGCTGCAGCGGCTCGACCCCAACGCCGTGCGCAAACCCTATTTCTGCTCCGGCTGCCCGCACAACACCTCGACCAAGGTGATCGACGGCTCCCGCGCGCTGGCCGGAATCGGCTGCCATTTCATGGCGATGTGGATGGACCGCCATACCGACACCTATTCCCAGATGGGTGGCGAAGGCGCGCAATGGATCGGCCAGGCGCCGTTCACCGAGGAAAAGCACGTCTTCGTCAATATCGGTGACGGCACCTATTTCCACTCCGGCAGCCTCGCCATCCGCGCCGCCGTCGCCGCCGGTGTCAACGCGACCTACAAGGTGCTGTTCAACGACGCCGTCGCGATGACCGGCGGCCAGCATCTCGACGGCCAGATAACGCCGGCGCAGATCACCCGCCAGCTCGCCGCCGAGGGCGTCAGACGCATCGTCGTCGTCACCGATGAGCCGGAGAAATACGCCGCCGTGACCGATCTCGCGCCCGGCGTTGAGGTGCGCCATCGCCGTCTGCTCGAGGATACCGAGCGCGAATTGCGCGAGATCGCGGGCGTCACCGCGATCGTCTATGACCAGACCTGCGCCTCCGAAAAACGCCGCCGGCGCAAGCGCGGCCAGATGGCCGACCCGCCCAAACGCGCTTTCATCAATGCCCGCGTTTGCGAGGGCTGTGGGGATTGCTCGGTCGCCTCCAACTGCCTCTCGGTGACGCCGAAAGACACCGAATTCGGGGTCAAGCGCGAAATCAACCAATCCTCCTGCAACAAGGATTTTTCCTGCCTCGAAGGGTTCTGCCCGAGCTTCGTTACCGTCCATGGCGGCAAGCTGCGCCGCGCCGCCCCCGCCGAGGCTAAGCCCTTTGCCGATCTGCCCGAACCCGTGCTGCCGGCCTTGGCGCGCCCCTATGGCGTGCTCGTCGCCGGCGTTGGCGGCACCGGCGTCGTCACCATCGGCGCCTTGCTCGGCACCGCAGCCCACATCGAGGGCAAGGCGATCAGCGTCCTCGATCAGGCGGGGCTCGCGCAAAAAGGCGGCAGCGTCTGGAGCCATATCAAAATCGCCGCCAGCGCCGAGGATTTGCGCGCGCTGCGCGTCTCGCGCGCCAGCGCCGATCTCCTGCTCGCCTGCGATCTCGTAGTCGGCGCCGGCGGCGAGGCGCTGGCGTGCGCCGTCCAGGGGCGCACGCGGGCGGTGGTCAATACCCATGAGACGATCACCGCCGATTTCGTGCTGCATCCCGGAACCCGGCTTTCGACCTCGCCGCTTCTCGAGACGATCGCCGACGCCGTCGGGACCGAGGCGATGAGCGTGCTCGATGCGACGGCACTCGCGACCGCGCTGATCGGCGATGCCATCGCAACCAACCTCTTTCTCCTCGGCTATGCCTATCAGCAGGGACTCGTGCCGATCGGGGCGGCAGCGCTCGAGCGCGCGATCGAACTCAACGCCACCGCGGTCGAGGCCAATCGCGCCGCGTTCCGCTGGGGGCGTTCGGCGGCGGTCGATCTCGCCCGCGTGCGCGCGCTCGCCGGGTTGACGCCGCCCGCACAAGCCGCCGCGGCCGATGTCGCGAGCCTGGTTACGCGCTTTGCCGGCGAGCTGGTTCGCTATCAGGGGCGGCGTCTCGCGCGCCGCTATCGCACGCGCGTTGAAAAATTCCATGCCCGTGTGCGCGCGTTCGGCGACGCCGGCGAAGCGCTCGCCGAGACGGTTGCACGCAATTATTTCAAACTGCTCGCCTACAAAGACGAATACGAGGTCGCGCGGCTGTTCGCCGATCGCGCTTTCCGCGCCGAGCTTGCGCGCCAGTTCGAAGGCGATTATCGGCTCGAATTCCATCTCGCGCCGCCGCTGCTCGCCAAACGCGACCCGCGCACCGGGCATCTGCAAAAACGCGCCTTCGGCGGCTGGATGATGCCGGTGTTCGCCCTCATGCGTTATGGCAAGGTCCTGCGCGGAACCAGGCTCGATATCTTCGGGCGCACCGAGGAACGCCGCGCCGAGCGCGCCCTGATCGCCGACTACGAAGCCTTGCTCGACGAGTTCGAAAAGACCTTGGCCGCCGATAATCTCGCCGCGGCAACCGCGCTCGCGGCGCTGCCCGAAGACATCGCGGGCTACGGCCATGTCAAGGAAAAGCGTATGCGTGAGGCCGCGCAAAAACGCGAAACCCTCCTTGCCCGCTATCGTGGCGCGGCCGTGTGAGAGAGCGGAAAGCTTTGTTCTTTTTTGAAAAAAAGAACCAAAAAACTTTTCAAACCTAAGGGGCGGCGCTAGGCTGGGACGTATGAATATGCTGTCGCCGGCGCGGCCTCATCTCGTCATCGAGGTGGTGCATGATCTTGTGTGCCCGTGGTGCTATCTCGGTCTGCGGCGGCTGCGGCGGAGCTTGGCTGCGCGGCCGGAGATCGAGGTTTCGTTCCTCTGGCGGGCGTTTCTGCTCAACCCCGACATGCCGCGCGCCGGCATGCCGCGCGAGGCCTATGTGACGCGCAAATTCGGCAGCGAGGAGCGGGCAGGCCGTCTTTTTGCCTCGATTGGCCAGGTCGGCCTTGCGGAAGGAATAGCCTTCCGCTTCGACCGCGCCGCGCGCATGCCAAGCAGCGTCGATGCCCATCGCCTGGTGCGCTTCGCCGGCCGCGCCGGGCGCGAACTCGACCTCGTCGAAGCCTTGTTCGCCGCCTATTTCAGCGACGGCATCGATATCGGCGATCCCGCGCGGCTCGTCATGATTGCGGCGCAGAACGGGCTCGATGCCGAAGCGGCGGCGCAGTTCCTCGCCAGTGACGCCGAGATCGACGCCGTGCACGCCGACAATCTCCGCGCCCATCGGCTCGGCATCAACGGGGTGCCCTGCTTCATCTTCAGCGGCCGCCACGCCATCGCCGGCGCGCAGGAGCCGGCCGTGATCTCGCGCCTGATCGATGTCGCCTTGCTCGAGGAGTCCGAGGCCTTTTAGTGGACTTGGCCGGCCTGATGGGGGCTGTCGAGGCTGAAGGTCGGGATCGCGACGTCGAGCGCTTCGCCGGAATCGACGCGGATCATGTGGTAGGTGCCGGTCATGAAGCCGGACGGGGTCTCGAGCGGCGTGCCGGAGGTATATTCAAACACGTCGCCAGGCTCCAAGGTCGGCTGCTCGCCGACGACGCCGGCGCCATGCACGTGCTGGGTGCGGCCGAGCGCGTCGGTGATGCGCCAGGTGCGGCGCAGCAGCTGCACCGTCTCACGGCCGCCATTCTCGATCCTCACCTTATAGGCCCAGACGAAATGCCCCTCCTCGGGACGGGACTGGTCCTCGAGAAAAAACGCGCGCACGCTCACCCTAATGCCGCGCGTTGTCGCGCTGAACTCGCCCTGCTGTTCCCGGCTCATGTCCCGCGCATACCGTGCGCGAGGCTCTCTTGTCCATGCCCCGCCGCCGCGGCGGCAAGCGCGCACGCGAGATCGGCCTCGAGATCGGCGGCATCCTCGATCCCGACCGAGAGCCGCACGACGCCATCGCTGATGCCGAGCCGGGCGCGTTCGGCAGCGCCGATCCGGTAATGGGTGGTGGTTGCGGGGTGGGTTGCCAGCGATTTGGTATCACCGAGATTGTTGGAAATCCGGATCAGCCGGAGCGCGTTCAAAAACGCAAACGCCGCCGCCTTGCCGCCGCGGAGTTCGCAGGTGACGATGGTGCCGCCGCCGCTCATTTGCGCCCGCGCCAGCGCCGCTTGGGGATGATCAGGGCGGATCGGATACCAGACGCGGTTGATCGCGGGCGCGCGGCTCAGGAATTCGGCCAGGCGTTCGGCGTTGGCGCAGGCGGCGTTGACGCGGAGCGAGAGCGTCTCCAGCCCCTTCAGCAAAAGCCACGCATTGAACGGCGAGAGCGCCGGGCCGGTATTGCGCAGATAGGGCTGCAGCACCTCCTCGATCCAGGCCCGCCGCCCGAGAACGGCGCCGCCCAAGGCGCGGCCTTGGCCGTCGATATGCTTGGTGCAGGAATAGACGACGACATCAGCGCCGAGACGGAGCGGCTGCTGCAAAAGCGGGGTCGCGAACACGTTATCGACCACCACCTGCGCACCGGCTTCGTGGGCAAGCGCGGCGATGGCGGCGAGATCGACGATCTCCAGCATCGGATTGGAAGGAGTTTCGAGCAGCACGATTTTCGAGGGCTTCGCCAAGGCCTCGCGCCATTGGCTGAGATCGGCGCCATCGACGAAGACGCTCTCGACGCCAAAGCGCGGCAGCAGCGTGGAGACGATCCAGTGGCAGGAGCCGAACAGCGCGCGGGACGCGACCACCCGGTCGCCGGCGCGGAGCCCGGCGATCAGCGCCGCATGCACCGCCGCCATGCCCGAGGCGGTTGCGCGGCAGGCTTCGGCGCCTTCGATGGCGGCGAGGCGTTCCTCGAGCATCGCGACCGTCGGGTTGCCGACGCGCGAATATTGATAGTGGGCGAGATCACCGCGAAACGTCGCCTCGGCGTCCTCGGCGCTCTCATAGACGAAGCCAGAGGTGAGAAAGAGCGCTTCGGCGGTTTCGCCGAACGGCGTGCGGGCCTGTCCGGCATGGACGAGGCGGGTCGCGGGACGGAAGGTTTCGGTCATCTCTCTGGCCCTATCACGTGGGGCCGACCGTAGATGCCGCGCCGGCCGAGCGGGCGAGCGCTGGCCTCTTTAGCGCGCTTCTTTCACCTCGCCGCAATCCGGCCGGACAAATCACGAGGGGCGGCCCACGCCGCCGGCCACGAACGCTAATGATCGCGCATTGCGCCGTCAATCCGGGTTTTCTATAAACGGCCGGCGCGCGGGTGTAGTTCAATGGTAGAACGGCAGCTTCCCAAGCTGCATACGAGGGTTCGATTCCCTTCACCCGCTCCAGCAAACTCTCTTCATGACAAACGTTTTTTGGTTCTTTTTTCAAAAAAGAACATTTTCCCCGTTTTCTACCTATCCCCAAATACCTCGCGAAACGCCGCCGCGAGCGCCGCATCGGCGCTGTTCATATCGCACGTGGCGCCAAGCGCGGCGAGGCTGGTGACGCCGTGTTCGGCGATGCCGCAGGGCACGATGCCGCCGAAATGGCTGAGATCGGGGGCGATATTGAGGGCGATGCCGTGCCAGCTCACGAAGCGCGTGACGCGCACGCCGAGGGCGGCGATCTTGGCCTCGCCGCCGGCGCCGTCCGCCACCCAGATGCCAATTCTCCCCTCGCGCCGCTCGCCGGTGATGCCGAGCCGGGCCAGCGCCCGGATCAGCCATTCTTCGAGCCCGTGGACGAAGGCGCGGATGTCGCGCGCGCGAACCGCGCCGTGCTGGCGGGTGAGGTCGAGCATGACGTAGGCGATGCGCTGGCCCGGCCCGTGATAGGTCCATTGTCCGCCGCGCCCGGCGTGATAGGTTGGAAATCGCGTTGCATCGCGCAGATCCTCGGCCCGCGCCGAGGTGCCGGCGGTATAGAGCGGCGGGTGTTCGAGAAGCCAGACCTGCTCGCGCGCTTCACCCGCCCGGATCGCCTTGATGCGCGCCGTCATCGCCGCGACCGCTTCGGGGTAGGGGGTGAGGCCCGCGGTTTTTACCCACTCGATTTCCGGCATCGTCTCTCCCCGGATTGAACCTGCGGCGATCATCGGCTATATCCCGCCCGCGTGCGGCGCCGAGGCGACGCGCGGGATGCGGTCGTGGCGGAATGGTAGACGCGCAAGCTTGAGGTGCTTGTGGGGGAAACCTCGTGGAAGTTCGAGTCTTCTCGACCGCATAACTCCTCCCTCGTCAGACGCCTTTCTTCGCCGCGCCGTTCCGGCCATCCTCATGGCCCGGCGATCCGAAGGAGGGAATGGCGATGGACGAGGATATTCGCAAGGCGGCGTTGGATTACCACCGTCTGCCGCAACCTGGGAAGCTCGCCATCGTCGCGACCAAGCGCATGGCAACGCAGCGCGACCTGGCGCTCGCTTATTCCCCTGGTGTCGCCGCCGCCTGCGAGGCGATCGTCGCCGATGCCAATGCCGCTTATGATCTGACGGCGCGCGGCAACCTCGTCGCCGTCATCTCGAACGGCACCGCGGTGCTTGGCCTCGGCAATATCGGCGCGCTTGCCGGCAAGCCGGTGATGGAGGGCAAGGCGGTTTTGTTCAAGAAATTCGCCGGCATCGATGTCTTCGATATCGAGGTCGATGCCAACGACCCCGCGCGTTTCTGCGATGTCGTCGCAGCACTGGAGCCGACCTTCGGGGCGATCAATCTCGAGGATATCAAGGCGCCCGAGTGCTTCGAGATCGAGTCCGCTCTCCGCGCCCGGATGGGCATTCCGGTGTTTCATGACGACCAGCATGGCACCGCCATCACCGTCGCCGCGGCGATCCGCAACGGGCTTCTTTTGCAGGGGAAATCGCTTTCTGAGGTCAAACTGGTCACCTCCGGCGCCGGCGCCGCGGCGCTCGCTTGCGTCGATCTCCTGGTCGAGATGGGGCTTCGGGTGGAGAATGTCACGCTCACCGACAAAGACGGCGTGGTCCATGCCGGGCGGGCAGGGATGCTTCCCAACATGGCGCGTTATGCGCAGCGGACCGATGCCAGGCGGCTCGATGAAGTGCTTCCCGGCGCCGATATTTTTCTCGGGCTTTCGGCGCCACGTGTTTTGCGCCCGGAATGGCTCGCCCTGCTTGCCCCAAAGCCGCTCATTCTCGCGCTCGCCAATCCCGAGCCGGAAATCGCCCCCGACGCCGTGCGCGCCGCCCGCCCGGACGCCGTGATCGCGACCGGGCGTAGCGATTATCCCAACCAGGTCAACAACGTCCTCTGCTTTCCCTTCATCTTCCGCGGCGCCCTCGATGTCGGGGCGAGCACGATCAACGAAGCGATGAAGCTCGCGGCGGTGGAAGCGATGGCGGAACTCGCCCGCATCGAGGCGAGCGAGGTGGTGGCGGCGGCTTATGGCGGGGCGGCGCCGGTGTTCGGGCCCGATTACATCATCCCGAAACCCTTCGATCCGCGCCTGATCCTGCAAATCGCACCGGCGGTGGCGCGGGCGGCGATGGCGAGCGGGGTCGCGCGCCGGCCGATCGCCGATTTCGACGCCTATCGCCGCGATCTCGAACGTTTCGTGTTTCGCTCCGGCCAGCTCATGCGCCCGGTCTTTGAGGCAGCGCGGCAGGCGCCGAAACGTATCGCCTATGCCGAGGGCGAGGATGAGCGGGTGCTGCGCGCGGCGCAGATGGCGCTCGATGAGGGGATCGCGCGGCCGGTGCTGCTTGGCCGGCGTGACATCATCGCAGCCCGGGTGCGCGAGATGGGGCTCAGGATGGATCTTGCCGGCGCGGCGCGGGTGATCGATCCCGAGCGCGACGAGGCGACGATCGCGCCGCTGATCACGCCCTATCAATGCCTGGTCGGGCGGCGCGGCGTGCCGCCGGCGGCGGCGGCGCGCCGGATGCGCAACCGCACCAGCGTCGTCGCCGCCATGCTGCTCGCAACCGGGGCGGTTGATGCCGCGATCGTCGGCGGCTCTGGCGATTGGTGGCAGCACATGAAATATGTCCTCCCGATCATCCCCGCCCGCGCCGAAGTCTCGCGCATTTATGCGCTCTCCTGCATCATCCTGCCGGCCGGCGTCTTGTTCCTGTGCGACACCCACCTCAATATCGACCCGAGCGCCGAGCAGATCGCCGAGATGACGGCGCTCGCGGCGCGCGCCGTCGCCGGGTTCGGCCTCACCCCGAAGGCGGCGCTGTTGTCGCATTCCAGTTTCGGCGCCTCGAACACGCCGTCGGCGCGCAAGATGCGGGCGGCGCTGGCGCTGATCCGGGCCCGCACACCGGCGCTCGAGATCGATGGCGAAATGCACGCCGACGCCGCCTTGAGCGCTGCCATCCGCGAGCGCGCCGTACCCGACAGCCGGCTTTCCGGCACCGCTAATCTCCTGGTGATGCCCAATCTCGACGCCGCCAACATCGCCTTCAACCTGCTCAAGGCGGCGGCCGATGGTCTCGTCGTCGGTCCGCTCTTGCTTGGCATGAGCAAGCCCGTGCATGTTCTGGTGCCGAGTGTCACCGCGCGCGGGATCGTCAATATCAGCGCTATCGTCGCCGCCGAGGTCGAGGACGCGGCCAATATGCCGCCGCAATCGACCGGGAAGTGATCCCGGCGCATCGAGGGAAGGAAACCGTGATTTGAAACCGTTGCGCAAAGCCGTATTGCCGGTTGCCGGCCTTGGCACCCGCTTTCTGCCCGCGACCAAGGCGACCGCCAAGGAAATGCTGCCGGTCGTTGACAAGCCCTTGATCCAATATGCGATCGAGGAGGCGCGCGCCGCCGGCATCGAGCAATTCTGCCTGATCACCGGCCGCGGCAAGACGGCGATCGTCGAGCATTTCGATATCGCCTTTGAACTCGAAGCGGTGTTGCGCGAACGCGGCAAGACTGAGGCCATGGCGCTGCTTGAGGGCACCCAGCTCGAACCCGGCGCCATCGTCACCGTCCGCCAGCAGGAGCCGCTCGGCCTTGGCCATGCGATCTGGTGCGCGCGCGCCTTCATCGGTGAGGATCCCTTCGCGATCCTGCTCCCCGATGACCTCATCCTCGGCGAGACCCCGTGTGTCGCCCAGCTCGCCGCGGTTTATCGTGAGACCGGCGGCAATGTCGTTGCGGTACAGGATGTGCCGCGCGAACACACCAACCGCTATGGCATCCTCGATATCGGCGCCGATGATGGGCGCTTGGCCGAGGTCAAAGGGCTCGTCGAAAAGCCGGCGCCCGAGGTCGCGCCATCGACGCTTTCGATCATCGGCCGCTATGTGCTGCGCCCCGAGGTCATCGCCTATCTTTCGCGTTTCGAGCGCGGCGCCGGCGGCGAGGTGCAGCTCACCGATGCGATGGCCAAGATGATCGGCGAGATTCCCTTTCATGGTCTCCGTTTCGAGGGCAGGCGCTTTGATTGCGGCGACAAGGTCGGGTTTCTCGAGGCCCAGATCGCTTTCGCCCTAAAACGCCCCGAACTCGCGCCCAAGGTGCGCGAATTCCTCCGCCATTACTGCCCCATGTGAGCGCAACGAGGACATTGACATGCGTTTTTCCCACCGCTTCGACCCGAGCATTCTCCGCGAATACGACATCCGCGGCATCGTCGGCCAAACCCTGACCGAGGCGGATGCGTTCGCGATCGGGCGGGCGTTCGGCAGCATCGTCGCGCGCGCCGGCGGCAAGCGGGTTGCGGTCGGCTATGACGGGCGGCTGTCCTCGCCGGCACTGGAAGCGGCGCTCGTCGAAGGGCTCATAGCGAGCGGGATGGCGGTTGCGCGGATCGGGCTCGGCCCGACGCCGATGCTCTATTTCGCCGCGACCACGCTTGCTGCCGACGGCGCGGTGATGGTCACCGGCAGCCACAACCCGGCCGACTATAACGGCTTTAAGATGATGCTCGGGAAAAAACCGTTTTTCGGGCAGGCGATCCGCGCGCTCGGCGACATGGCGGCCGCTGGCGACGTCGTTCCCGAAAGCACCGGCAGTGAGGCGCAGCAGGATATCCGCGCGGCCTATATCGCCCGCTTGCTCGCCGATTACGACGGCGGCGATCGGGCCCTCGCCGTGGTCTGGGATCCCGGCAACGGCGCCGCCGGCGCGGTGCTCGATCAACTCGTCGCCGGCCTGCCGGGCACGCATACCATCATCAATGGGACGGTGGACGGGCGTTTCCCAGCCCATCATCCCGACCCGACGGTGCCCGCCAATCTCCGCCAGCTCATCGCCGCGGTGCGGGAAAAAGGCGCTGATCTCGGTGTTGCCTTCGATGGTGACGGCGATCGCCTCGGCATCGTCGATGACCAGGGGGAAATCCTGTTCGGTGATCAAATCATGGTGCTGCTCGCGCGCGACGTGCTCGCCGCCCGGCCCGGCGCCACCATCATCGCCGACGTCAAGGCGAGCCAGGTGCTGTTTGACGAGATTGCCCGCGCCGGCGGCAAGCCGCTGATGTGGAAAACCGGCCATAGCCTGATCAAGGCCAAGATGGCGGAAACCGGAGCGCCGCTGGCCGGCGAAATGTCGGGCCATATTTTCTTTGCCGATCGCTGGTATGGGTTTGATGATGCGCTCTATGCCGCGGTGCGCCTGCTTGGCATCGCCGCGCGCATGAGTGGTCCACTCTCTGGCGCGCGCGCTGCCCTGCCGGCGCTGCGGGCAACGCCCGAACTCCGCTTCGACTGCGCGGAGAGCCGCAAATTCGCGGTGATCGCCGAGGTCGCGGCGCGGCTGCGCGACGCCGGCGCCCGCGTGAACGACACCGATGGCGTGCGGGTGCAGACCGAGGATGGCTGGTGGCTGCTGCGCGCCTCCAACACCCAGGCGGTGCTGGTCGCGCGCGCCGAGGCGAAAGACGAGGCCGGGCTCGATCGCCTCAAGGCCGCGATCGCCGACCAGCTCGCGCAATCCGGCCTCGCCGCCCCGGATTTCTCGGGAAGCAACGCCGGGCATTGACGCGCGCGGTGGCGCGGTCAGCCCGTGGGGCGATAGCCTTGCGCGATGACGTAAAGCTCCGCCGACTCCGCCCGGCTCGCCGGCGGCTTGGCGTGGCGGACGCTGCGGAAGGCGCGCTTCATCGGCATCAGCAAGTCCCGTTCGGTGCCGCCCTGAAACACCTTGGCGACGAAGGCGCCGCCGGGGGCGAGCACCTCACGCGCGAAGGCGAGCGCCTGCTCGGCAAGCGCGATGATGCGCAGATGATCGGTCGCGGCGTGGCCGGTGGTGTTCGGCGCCATGTCCGAAAGCACGAGATCGGCGGGGCCGCCAAGCGCTGCGGCCAGCCGCGCCGGCATCGCCGGGTCGGTGACATCACCGGCGATCAGCGTCACGCCTTCGATCGGCGCGATCGGCAGGAGATCGAGCGCCACCACATGCGCCGCGCCGCGCCGCACCGCGACCTGCGCCCAACCCCCCGGCGCCGCGCCGAGATCGACGACCCGCGCCCCTGGCGCAAGGAGATGAAACCGCTCATCAAGTTCGATCAGCTTGAACGCCGCGCGTGATCGCCAGCCCTCGCGCTGCGCCGCCTGCACGTATGGGTCATTGAGTTGGCGGGCCAGCCAGCGCTGCGAGGCAACGCTCCGCCCGCGCGCCGTGCGCAAGACGACGCTTTCGGCGCGCGGCGCGCCCTTGGCGGGAAAGCGCGGCGGGCGGCTCATGCGCCGGCTGCGGCCCGGCCATGCAAGGCGCGCGTCCCGCGCCGCTGCGGCGCGCGGGGATCGTTTCGCATCAGACGGAGCAGGATCCCCTCGCGCAGGCCGCGATCGGCGATCACCACCCGGCTGGTCGGCCATAAGCGCCGGATGGCCGCGAAAACGGCGCAGCCCGGCAGCACAAAATCGGCGCGCTCCGGCCCGATACAGGGATGGGCGGCAAGGCCCTCGCGGCCCAAGCCGCGCAGCGTCGCCAGCGCCGCCTCGCACGCGGCGCCCGAGAGCACGGCGCCATCGATCCGCGGCCGCTGATAGCGCGGCAAGCCGAGCGCGACCCCGGCGAGCGTGGTCGCGGTGCCGCTGGTGCCGAGCAATTGCACGCCGCCTTGGGCGATTTCCTTGGCGATGCAATGAACCTGCTCGAACCCTTGCAGCCGGCTGGCAATTTCGTCGACGGCGGCCTGAAAGCCGGCTTGGGTGAAGGAGGCCGGGCCAAACCGCTCCGCTATCGTGACAACACCATAGGGGATCGAGACATAGCCGACCATCTCCGGCCGCGCGCCCAACCCCGAGCCCTCGGCGGGCAAGCGTACCCAGGCGATCTCGGTCGAGCCGCCGCCGATATCGAACAGCAGAACCCGCCGCCCGCCGCGCGCCAAGAGCGACGCGCAGCTTTCCAGCGCCAGCTCCGCCTCCTCGCGGGTCGAGATGACGTCGATCGCGAGCCCGGTTTCGCGCCGCACCTCGGCAAGAAAGGCGGCGCCGTTGCGCGCCCGCCGGCAGGCTTCGGTCGCAACCGCCCGCAGCCCGCGGAGATTGCGCCGGGCCAGCCGCGCGGCGCACACCCTGAGGGCGGCGAGCGCCCGCGTCATCGCCTCCGGACAGAGATCGCCGGAATGATCGAGCCCCTCGCCGAGGCGCACGATCCGGCTATAGCTATCGACGACGCGAAACCCGCCCTGGGCGGGGGCGGCGACCAGGAGGCGGCAATTATTGGTGCCGAGATCGAGGGCGGCGTAGGCATGGCCCGCCCCCCGCGGCTCGCCAGCGTCTGGCGGCGAGAAGGAGGCGGGAAAGCGTGAGGGCGGGGCCATGGCGTGATAACGAACTCACCAAAATCCTATCATCTTCCCGGACGGGGGCCGAGAGCAAGCGCGTTGTGCGCCACTTGCATTATGATGCCGTCCTCGCCACTCTCCGGCAAAGCCGTTTGACGCGGCGAAAACACCCCGGAGAGGGGCGTGAGAGGGGGCGGCGCAGCCAAGATGGGGGCGAACGGGGCTTGCGGCAATGCCACAGGGTGGTTCGTCGATCGCCATGAGCGCGAAGGGCGCGGCGAGCGGATCGCCTTCATCGACCCCTGGCGCGGTTTGACCTATGGCGCGTTGCAGAACGAGGCGGCACGTTTCGCCGGCGCCCTCCTTGCCGCCGGCCTCCACCGGGAGCAGCGGATCGCGCTCATCCTGCGCGATAGCTGCGCGCTTCCGGTCGCCTTCTGGGGGGCGCTGCGTGCCGGCATCGTGCCAGTGCTGCTCAACACCCTGCTGCCACCGGCGTTGCTCGCCGCTCTCGTCGCCGATTGCCGCGCCGGGCTCGTGCTGATCTCGGCGCCGCTTTATCCCGCCCTCGCCCCAGCGCTTGCGGCGCTCACGCCGCCGCCCGCCATCGTGATCGCCGAGGAGGACGCCGAAAGCCTCCCCGCCGGCCAGAAAAGCCTCTCGGACTTTCTCGCCAGCGCGGCGCCGGCGCCGCTGGTCGCGACCTCGCCGGACGAAGTCGCGTTCTGGCTCTACTCCTCGGGCTCGACCAGCACGCCGAAGGGAACCCGGCACGTCCATGCCAGCCTTCGCGCCACCTACGAGACCTATGGCCGCCAGGTGCTCGGCATCGCCCCGGATGATCTGATGTTTTCCGCGGCCAAACTGTTTTTCGCCTATGGGCTCGGCAACGCGATGACGTTCCCGATGGCGGTCGGCGCGGCCGCCGTTCTGCTGCCAGACCGCCCGACGCCTGAGAGCGTGTTCGCGGTGATGCAGCGCTATCAGCCGAGCCTGTTCGGCGGCGTGCCGACGCTTTACGCCGCCCTGCTCGCGCATCCCGCGCTCAGCCATGGCGCCGGATCAGCGCGGCTCCGGCGGGCGATCTCGGCCGGTGAACCCTTGCCCGAGCCGATCGGGCGGGCATGGCGGCAACGCGTCGGCGTTGATATCCTGGACGGCATCGGCTCGACCGAAATGCTGCATATTTTTCTCTCCAACCGCCCCGACGATATCCGTTATGGCAGCACCGGGCGCGCCGTTCCCGGCTATGATCTCAAGCTGGTTGATGAGCAGGACCGCGAATTGGCCGGGGTTGCCGAGGGCGAATTGCTGGTTCGCGGTGCTAGCGCCGCCGACGGCTACTGGAACCAGCGCGAAAAAAGCCGCCGCACCTTCCTCGGCGAATGGACCCGCACCGGCGACACCTATGCCCGCGATGCCGAGGGCTATTACCATTACCGCGGCCGCGCCGACGACATGATGAAGGTGAGCGGCATCTGGGTGAGCCCGTTCGAAGTCGAGGCCGCCTTGGTCGAGCATCCCGCCATTCTCGAAGCGGCGGTGGTTGGGCATGAAGACGCGGACGGCCTGACCAAGCCGCGCGCTTTCGTCGTGCTGAAGGAAGGGGTCACCGTCTCGCCCGACCTCATCGCCGCCCTCCAGACATTGGTGAAGGAACGCGCCGGGCCGTGGAAATACCCCCGCTGGATCGAAATCGTCGCGGACTTGCCGAAAACCGCGACCGGCAAGATCCAGCGTTTTAAGCTGCGCGATCTGCGGTGAGCAGCGAGGCCGAATTTTTCACCCTTGATCTCGGCGGCACCGCTCTGGAGGCGGCGCGCTGGGGGCGGGGCGCGCCGGAGATCGTGCTGCTGCATGAGGGGTTGGGCTCGGTCGGTCTGTGGCGGGATTTTCCCGCCCGCCTCGCGGCCGCGACCGGGCGCGGCGTCTTCGCCTATTCCCGCGCCGGCTATGGCCACTCCGCCAGCATCCCCCTGCCACGCCCGCTTTCCTACATGCATGACGAGGCGCGCGAGACCCTGCCACGCATCCTCGCGCAAGAAGCGGCGCGGCGGGTGATCCTGCTCGGCCATTCCGATGGCGCCTCGATCGCCGCGATCCATGCCGGCGCTGCAGCCGGCGGGACAACCGCGATCGCCGGCCTCGTCCTGATCGCGCCGCATTTCTTCGTCGAAGACATCTCGCTCGCCAGCATCGCCGCGGCGCGCGAGGCCTATCGCGCGGGCGATCTCCGCCCGCGTCTCGCCCGCCACCATCGCGACGTCGATGCCGCTTTTCGCGGCTGGAACGATGCCTGGCTCGACCCCGGCTTTCGCGACTGGCGGATCGATGATGTCTTGCCGGCGATCGCAGCCCCAGTGCTGCTGATCCAGGGCGAGGCCGACGAATATGGCACGATGGCGCAAATCCGGCTGGCCGAAGCCAAGCTCCCACGGCCGCCGCGGGTCGTGATTGTCCCCGCGGCCGGCCATTCGCCGCACCTCTCGCACCCCGAGCGGGTGATCGCGGCGATCGGCGAGTTCGTTGCGGCAGCCTTGACGTCAGACGAATGAAGCTGCCGCGCGTCCCTCAGGCGAAGGCGTACGCATCCATGGCCAGGCCATAATCGGTGCTGTGATGCCAGCGTTCGCCGATCGCGCCCGGCGAGCCGGCGCCGAGGGCCGCGAAAAACGGCAGGAAATGCTCGTCCGTCGGATGGTTCTCGGCGCCATAGGGCGCCTCCTCGCGATAGGCGAGCAGGGTTGGGACGTCGCCGGCCGCGACCTTGTCGCCAATCCAGGCGAGAAACGGCGCGGTAAACGGCAGCTCCGTCTCCGCCGCGCCGCCGCCCCGCATCAGGCCGAAGGCGGCGCGGAGATTATGGGTGAAGCTGCCTGAGCCGAGGATCAAGACGCCCTCGTCGCGCAGCGGCCGCAACGCCTCGCCGAGCCGGTAATGATGGGCGGGATCGGCCGCGGGCTGCACCGAAATCTGCGCGATCGGGATATCGGCCTTGGGATACATGAGCAGCGCCGGGATCCAACTGCCATGATCGAGGCCGCGCTCGGCATCCTCCGCCACCGCAAATCCGGCGGCGCGGAGCCGCGCCGCGGCCGCGCGCGCGACCTCGGGCGCGCCTGGCGCCGGGTAGCGGAGCGCGTAAAGCGCCGGCGGAAAGCCGCCGAAATCATGGATCGTCTCGGGCTCGGCTGCGGTCCCGACCATGACGCGCGGCGCCGTCCAATGGGCGGTGACGACGAGGATCGCCCGCGGCCGGCCGAGGCGGGGGCCGAGTTCGCGGAGGAAATGATGCGCAGGGTTCGGCGTGATCGCGATCATCGGCGAGCCGTGCGAGACGAATAAGGCTGGAAACCGGTCCATTTTACCCCCGAAGCATTTTCCTCGCATATTCTGCCGCCGTGCATCGATTGCAAGAGCGCCGTACCGGGTTTCCCGCGGCTGATGAGTTCGCGTATGGAAAGCCCATGGCGATGATCCGGGTCGAGGGGCTGAGCAAATGCTATGGCGCGGTTACGGCGGTCGCGGAGATCAGTTTCACCGTCGCCGCCGGCGAGATCGTGGCGCTGCTTGGCGGCAATGGCGCCGGTAAGACGACGACGCTCGCGATGCTGCTCGGCCTCGTCCTCCCGAGCGCCGGGCGGATCGAAATCCTCGGCCACGACATGGCGCGCGACCGGTTTGCGGCATTGGCGCGGATGAACTTCGCCTCGCCCTATGTCGCCTTGCCGGCGCGGCTGTCGGTTGCCGAAAATCTCCGCGTCTACGGCCATCTTTATGGCGTTGCCGGGCTCGAGCGGCGGATACGCGAGCTTGCCGGCGAACTCGATCTTCTCGCGGTTCTCGACCGCCCGGCGGGGACGCTGTCGGCGGGGCAGAAGACGCGGCTCTCTCTTGCCAAGGCGCTGATCAATCGCCCGGCGGTGCTGCTGCTCGACGAGCCGACGGCGAGCCTCGATCCCGACACCGCCGATCGGCTGCGCGCGTGGCTTGCCGCCTATCGCGC
The DNA here is from genome assembly GCF_049965395.1 of Acidibrevibacterium sp. Lineage (NCBI taxonomy): Bacteria > Pseudomonadati > Pseudomonadota > Alphaproteobacteria > Acetobacterales > Acetobacteraceae > Acidibrevibacterium > Acidibrevibacterium sp. The sequence goes on along the minus strand of NZ_JBMFWJ010000012.1, from coordinate 14,902 downwards.
GGCGAGCGGCTGCGCGATCTTGCTCGCCTCGCACAACATGGCGGAAGTCGAACGCCTCGCCGATCAGGTGCTGATTCTTCGGCGCGGGGCGATCATCGCCCGTGGCGACCCGGCGGCACTGCGGCGCGAGTTCGGGCATGAGACGCTGGAGGCGGTGTTCCTTGCGATCGCCCGCGGCGAGCGGCGAGAAGCATGAGCGCCGGCGCGGCCGCGCGGCGCGTTTGGGCGCTGGTCTATCGCCATCTTGCGCTCTATCGCCGCTCCTGGCCGCGCCTTCTCGATTTCGCTTATGGCCCGGTGCTGCAATTGCTGATCTGGGGCTTCACGGCGCGGTTTCTCGCCGGGCATGGCGGCGCGATCGCGGCGGTCGCCGGGCTGCTCATCGCCGGCGTGCTGCTGTGGGAGGCGGCGCTCGCTAGCCAGCTCGGGTTTTCGGTCAGTTTTCTCGAGGAAATCTGGTCGCGCAATCTCGGCCATCTGCTAATCAGCCCGCTGCGGCCATGGGAATTGATCGCCGCTCTGATGGTGATGTCGGTGCTGCGCCTGCTCGTCGGCATGGCGCCCGCGATTCTGCTTGCCGCTCTGCTTTATGCCTTCGATATCTTCGCGGTGGGACCCATCGTCGTGCTGTTGTTTTGCAATCTCGCGATGATGGGCTGGTGGGTTGCGCTCGGCATCGTTGCCTTCATCCTCCGCCATGGCGCCGGCGCCGAGGCGCTGGTATGGACAATCATGTTCGGCTTGACGCCGCTTTCGGCGGTGTTCTACCCGGTCTCGGCGCTGCCGGCGGGGCTGCGGCCGCTCGCCTTGGCGCTGCCCTCGGCGCATGTGTTCGAAGGGCTGCGGGCGATCCTCGCTGGCGGCGGCGGGGGTTTTGACCTCGCCTCTGCCGTCGGCCTCAACCTCGCCTGGTTCGCGGCGATGGCGTTTTTGTTTCGGCGCGAGCTGGCCGCCGCCCGCCGCAGCGGCGCGCTGGTCTCGCTCGGCGAATGAGGCTCGGAGAGCGGGTTTGGCAAACACATGAAACCGGTTCGCTTCTGGCTGCTCCGCCACGCTTTGGTCGAGGCGCGGGCGCGGGCGGTGCTGTATGGCGCGCGGGACGTGCCGCTCTGCCCGCTCGCGCTGGCCGCCGAGCGCGCGCAGTATGAGCGCCTCGCCGCCCGCCTGCCGCGGCCGGCGCGCTGGCTGATCTCGCCCTTGTCGCGCACCCGCGAGACGGCGCGGGCGATTTTCGCCGCCGGCTACCCCGCGCAGACGCTGACCGTGGAACCCGCCTTGATCGAGCAGGCGCTCGGCGCCTGGGAAGGGCTGCCGCAGCACGAGGTCGCAGCACTCTTCGCCCGCCGGCCCGATCAGTTCTGGCCGCTGCCGGCGGCAACCCGCCCGCCGGGCGGCGAAAGCATGGCCGATGTCGTCGCGCGGGTCGGGGTCTGTCTCACCCGGCTGGCGGCGGACCATGGCGGCGAAGATGTGATCGCGGTCGCGCATGGCGGGGTGATCCGCGCCGCCCTCGCGCATGTGCTTGGCATCGCCGCCGAGCAGGCGCAAAACATCTCGGTCGCCAATCTCTCCCTCACCCGCTTTGAATGGCACCGCGAGGGATGGTGGATCGGCGGCGTCAACGAGGGGCCGGGTTGAGCTTGCCAACGCCCCGAACCAATATCAAAATCGCCCGCCAATGACCTGGAGAAGAACCATGTTGCGTTATTTGCTCGCGGCTCTCCTGACCCTGGCTCCGGCCCTTGCGTGGGCGCAGAGCGAACAGCAAACCCTGGTCGATCGGGCGACGCTTTCTGTCCAGGAAATGTTGAGCGGCGCCAATACCGGCGATCGCGTCTGGGCGATGCAGCGGGCGCGGGCGGTGATGGTCTGCCCGCGGGTCTTTCGCGCGAGCTTCATCATCGGCGGCGCCGGCGGCGATTGCGTGCTGGCGGCGCGCGACGGCAATGGCTCGTGGTCGTCGCCGGCCTTCTTTCAGCTCAGCACGGCGAGTTTCGGGCTCCAAGCGGGGATCCAAGATAGCGAGATCCTGATCACCATCCTGACTGAGAAAGGGTTGAACGCGGTGATGGATAGCCGCTTTAAGCTCGGCGGCGATGCCTCGGTCGCGTTCGCGCAGATGGGCGCCGGCGTCGAGGGCGCAACCACGGCGGCACTGCGCGCCGACATTCTGGCGTTTTCGCAATCGAGCGGGCTCTATGCCGGGATTTCGCTCAATGGCAGCCTGCTCGCCGCGAAATCGGAGTGGGATCGCGCCTATTACGGCCAGGATATCGGCGCGCGCGAAATCGTCGTCGATATGAAGGTGAGTAACCCGGGCGCCGATCCGCTCCGCGCCATCCTCGCGAAATATGGCGCCGCCCCCTCGGCGCCGGCGGCCAATGCGGCGCTGCCGAGCCCGCCGGCTTCCACCGAGGCGCCGGCACCGGCGAGCCCGCCGGCCGCGTCCGGCGCGCCGCAATCGCTCTCGCCGGTGCAGAGCCAGGATCTCGCGCCGCCCAAGAATTGACCCGCGCATTGACGCCGGCCGCCGCCCCCGCGATCATTGCCGGGTGCGCGACGAATTTTGGAAAACCAAGCGGCTCGAGGAGATGAGCGGCGAGGAGTGGGAGCGGCTATGCGATGGCTGCGGCCGCTGCTGTCTGCATAAATTGCGCGATGAGGAAAGCGACGAAGTCCTGTTCACCAACGTCGCTTGCCGATTGCTCGACACCAGCTCCTGCCGCTGTTCCGATTATGCCCATCGCCGGCGGCGCGTCCCTGATTGCGAGCAGCTCGCCCCGGCTTCGGTGCGCGCGATCGACTGGCTGCCGCCGAGCTGCGCCTATCGCCGTCTTGCCGAGGGCAAGACGCTGCTATGGTGGCATCCGCTGGTCTCGGGGCGCGCCGAAACCGTGCATGAAGCGGGGATTTCCGTGCGCGGACGCTGCGTTGACGAGCGCGCCGCCGGGCCACTCGACCATCATATCGTGACCTGGCCCGGCGAAATCCCGCGCCGCCGGGCGCCGATCAAGGAGACATCATGAAGAACGCGCTTTTTGGCGGCGTCAATGTCGCCGTGCTGACGCCGATGGGCGCCGATCTCGCGCCCGATCTCGATCGCATGGCGGCGCATTGCCGCTGGCTGCTCGGCCATGGCGCAAGCGGGCTCGGCATTCTCGGCACCACTGGCGAGGCGAACAGCCTCGGGATCAGCGAGCGCATCGCCTTGATGGAGGGGATCGTCGCGCGCGGGATCGCGCCCGCGTGCCTGCTGCCGGGGCTCGGCACCACCGCGATCACCGATACCGTGCTCTTGCTCCGCCGTGCCGCCGAGCTTGGCTGCCGCGGCGCGCTGTTGCTGCCGCCGTTCTTTTACAAGAACCCGAGCGAGGATGGCTTGTTCGCCTATTTCAGCGAGGTTATCGACCGTGCCCTGGGGCGCGCCGGCGCCGCGCTTGCGATCTATCTCTATCATTTCCCGGCGCAATCGGCGGTGCCGTTCACGGTTTCGTTCATCGCCCGGCTGCGCGCCGCCTTCCCCGGCGTCATCCGTGGGATCAAGGACAGCAGTGGCGATTTCGCCAATACCCGCGCCTATGTCGAGGCGTTCGCGGCCGAGGGCTTCGAGGTCTATTGCGGCGATGATGGCGCGCTGCATGATCTGCTCGCCATCGGTGGCGCCGGCAGCATCAGCGCTGCGTCTAACATTTCGAGTGCGCTCAATGCCGAGGTCGTCGCCCATGCCGGCACGGCGCGCGCGGCGGCGGCGCAGGCGCGGCTTTCGGCGATCAGGAAGGCGGTGACTTCGGCGCCGCTGATCCCTGGCCTCAAATCCCTTGTCGCACGCCATACCGGGGATGCCGCCTGGACCCATATCCGGCCGCCGCATCTGCCGCTCTCGCCGGCCGAGGCGGCGAAACTGTTCGCGGCGTTCGACGCCTGCGGCTTCGCGCTACCGGCCGCCGCTTAAATAATCGCGTCCTCCCCCGGGCAGTGCCTGCGGCATTGCCCAACGGAGAAAAGTTTTTTGGTTCTTTTTTTCAAAAAAGAACGTTTTTTACCTCTTTTTCCCTTCTTTCCGGCAAAAATCGAAATCGCAGCCTTCATCGGCCTGCAACACGTGGTGATGATAGAGCCAGGCGTACCCCCGTGCCGGCGCGGGCGCCGGCGATGTCCAGGCGGCTTGGCGGCTTCTGAGTTCCGCCTCGTCCACCAGGAGATCGATCCGGCGCGCTTCGGCATCGAGGCGGATGCGGTCGCCGCTGCGCACGAGGCCGAGCGGGCCGCCGATCGCGGCTTCCGGCGTGATGTGAAGGACGATGGTGCCGAAGGCCGTCCCGCTCATCCGCGCGTCCGAGAGGCGCAGCATGTCCTTGACGCCGGCGCGGGCGAGCTTGCGCGGGATCGGGATATAGCCGGCTTCCGGCATTCCCGGCGCGCCGACTGGCCCGGCGTTTTGGAGGACGAGGACATCGTCGGGCGTGACGTCGAGCTCGGGATCGTCGAGCCGCGCCTCCATATCGGCAAGCGACGTGAACACCACTGCGCGGCCCTCATGGGAAAGGAGCGAAGGCGTCGCCGCCGAACGTTTGAGGAGCGCGCCACGCGGGGCGAGGTTGCCGCGCAGCACCGCGAGCCCGCCGCCGACGCTGATCGGGTTGGCGCGCGGGCGGATCACCGCCTGGCCGGGCACGATCTCGGCGGCGTCAAGTGCTGCGCGGAGCGGGGCGCCGGTGACCGTTTGCGTTTCGAGCTCGAGAAACGGCGCGAGTTCGCGAAGCAGTGCGGGCACGCCGCCGGCCCAGTGGAAATGCTCCATATAGTGCTGGCCGCTCGGCTTGAGATCGATCAGCACCGGCACCTCGCGGCCGATGCGATCGAATGCCTCGAGATCGACGGGGAGGCCGAGGCGCCCGGCGATGGCGGTGGTATGGATCAGGGCGTTGGTCGACCCGCCGATCGCCTGCAAGACGGTGAACGCGTTGCGGAACGCCGCCGCGGTCATCACTTCGCTCGGGCGCGGGCCGTTTTGGGCAAGCCGCACCGCCGCGCGCCCGGCTTCCTCGGCGGCGCGCAGGCGATCGGCATGGGTTGCGGGGATGGTCGCGCTTCCCGGCAGCGCCATGCCGAGAGCTTCGGTCATGCAGGCGATGGTGCTTGCTGTCCCCATCACCATGCAAGTGCCGAAGGTGGGGGCGAGGCGGGAATTCACCGCCTCGATTTCGGCCGCGTCCATCTCGCCGGCGCGAAAGCGGCCCCAGAGGCGGCGGCAATCGGTGCAGGCGCCGAGCACCTCGCCGCGATGATGCCCGACCAGCATCGGCCCGACCGGCAGCACGACGGCGGGGAGATCGACACTGGCGGCGGCCATCAACTGCGCCGGGATGGTTTTGTCGCAACCGCCAATCAGGACGGCGGCGTCGATCGGCTGGGCGCGCAGCATCTCCTCGGTGTCGAGCGCCATCAGGTTGCGGAGAAACATGCTGGTGGGGTGGGCGAAGGATTCGTGGATGGAGATGGTCGGAAACGCCATCGGCAGGCCGCCTTCGAGCATCACACCGCGTTTGACGGCGGTGATCAGCGCCGGGACGTTGCCGTGGCAGGGGTTGAAATCGCTCGCGGTATCGGTGATGCCGATGATCGGGCGGGCGAGGGCGTCGTCGGAAAATCCCATCGCCTTGATGAAGGCCTTGCGCAGGAACAGCGAAAATTCCGCATCGCCATAGCTGGTCAGCCCTTTTTTCATCCCCAACGCCATTTTTCTCTCCTCCGCCGCCCTCGGCCGCGGCGCGTAACATGCCGCGCCGCGCCCCGCTTGTCATGCCGCGGCCCTCACAGGGCGAGCGTGAGCTGTTGCGCTGGCTTCGTCTCGGGGGGCGGGGAGAAGGCGGAACAATCGAGTTCGGCGCGGTGCGGCGCAAACCCGTATTTGCGCGAAGCCGCCGCGAAGCGCTGGGCGAGAAGATCGGCATAGGCGCCGTCGCCGCGAAAACGGCGATGAAACGCCGCCTCGTTGAGCTTGCCGGCGCGGGTTTCGCGGATCAGGCTCAACACATGCCGCGCCCGCTCAGGCCGATGGGCGACGAGCCAGGCGGCAAAAAGTTCGCGCAATTCATGCGGCAGCCGCAGCACAACATAGCTGGCATGCGATGCCCCGGCGCCGGCGGCGGCGGCGAGGATGCGCTCGAGCTCGGCGTCATTGAGGCCGGGGATCATCGGCGCCGCAAGCACGCCCACCGGGACACCGGCCGCCGCGAGCGCCGCGAGTGCTTGAAGGCGCCGCGCCGGGCTTGCCGCGCGCGGCTCCATGGCGCGGGCGAGCTTGGGATCGAGGGTGGTGATCGAAAGATGCACCCTGACCAGCCGCTTCGCCGCGAGCGCTTGCAGGAGATCGAGATCGCGCAGCATGCCGGCTGATTTGCTGACGATCGCGACCGGATGCGAAAATCGCAGCATCACCTCGAGAATGGCGCGGGTAAGCGCGAGCCGCCGCTCCAGAGGCTGATAGGGATCGGTATTGCTCCCGAGCACGATCGGGCGCGCGACATAGCCGGGGCGCTGCCACTCGCGCACGAGAAGCCGCGCGATATCGGGCTTGAAGACGATCTTGCTCTCGAAATCGAGGCCGGGCGAGAAGCCGAGATAGGCATGGCTCGGGCGCGCGAAGCAATAGACGCAGCCATGCTCGCAGCCGCGATAGGGATTGACGCTGCGATCGAACCCGAGATCGGGGCTTTCGTTCCAACTGATCGCCGAGCGGCTGGCATCGCGGATCAAGGTGGTTGCGAGCGGCGGCGGTGCTGCCGCCTGCGCCTCGAGCGTGCCCCAGCCGTCATCGAAGGCCTCCGCGTGCTGGGTCTCAAAGCGTACCGGCGGATTATGGGTCGCGCCGCGGCCGCGTGGCGGCGGCGAGGTGCGGGGATCGGGTTTCGCCTCCATGCGCGCTCCTTGCGGCGGCGGGTGCCGCGATGATTGAAGTTCCTATTTTGTTCGACAAGGCAGCATGATCCCGTGCGGCGCGATCGTCAAGAACAAAATAGAAACATTTTTCGGGTTGCCACCCTCGGGGGGCGCTTATATCGTCTGATCCTGAGGACAAATATGCGGCGCATGGAGGGGGAAATGGCCGACCGAGCCGGTAAAACCGCGATCGTCATCGGCGCCGGGATCGGGGGGCTTGCCGCCGCCGCGGCGCTGGCCCCGCATTTCGCCGAAATCCTGGTTTTGGAGCGCGATCACCCGCCCACCGGCGCGGGCGCGCGAAGCGGCGTGCCGCATGGTGATCAGGCGCATGTCCTGCTGCTCGGCGGGCAGCTTGCGTTGGCCGAGCTGCTGCCCGGGTTCGAGGCCGATCTCGCCGCCGCCGGCGCCGTTCCGCTGCGCCAAAGCGCCGACAGCTACATGGATTTCCCCCGGCTCGGGCGGTTGGCGCCGTTCGATATCGGCATCAATTTCTACGCCGCCTCGCGGCCGCTGATCGAGGCGGTGGCGCGGCGGCGCGTCGCCGCCTTGGCTCCTGTGACGATCCGCGGGGGGGTGCGCGTCGCGGCGCTGGTGACGACGACGGATGGCAGCGCTGTGATCGGCGTGCGGCATGCCGGCGCAGACGGCGCGCCGGAGACGCTGACCGCCGATCTCGTCATCGATGCCGCCGGACGCAATGGCACGTTGAGCCGAACGATGCTGGCCGATACTGGCCATGCCCCGCTCGCGGTGACCGAAATCGGCATGGAGGTTGCCTATACGACTGGCATGTTCATACCCGCCGAGGATGCGGCGCGGGATTGGAAATACGCTTATGTGCTCGCCGGACCGCCGGCGGAGACGCGATCGGGGCTGATCCTGCCGATCGAGGGGGGGCGCTGGCTGGTCACCATGGTTGGCCGCTTCGGCGAGCGCCCGCCCGCCGATTTCGCGGGATTTCTCGAATTCGCGCGTGGGCTCAGAACCTCGGTGCTTTATGAGGCGCTGAAAGCCGCGGCGCCGCTCGGCAAGTTCACCCGCTTCATCACGCCCGGGAATACTTGGCGGCATTTCGAGCGCCTCGCGGCGCCGCCGCGTGGCTGGCTGCCGATCGGCGATACGATCTGCGATCTCAACCCGGTTTATGGCCAAGGCATGGCGGTCGCGGCGCAGGAGGCGGTTTCGCTGCGCCGGCTTCTGGATGAGGGCGGCGATCTCGCGGCGCTGCCGGCGGCCTATCTCGCCAAGCTCGCGGGGATCATCACGCCGGCCTGGTCGGCGGTGCTGAGCGATCTCGGCTTTGCCGAAACCATCGGCAAGCGGCCGCCTGATTTCGCCGAGCGTTTGCGCTTTGCCGCCGCCGTCGCGGTCCTCGCGGCGCGCGAGCCGGAGATGCGGCGCCTCTGGACCGAGGTGACCAATCTTCAGAAGCCGCCCAGCGTGTTCCAGGCGCCGGCACTTCGCGCCCGGATCGGCGCGGTGATGGCGGAGATGGCGGCGCGCGCGTGAGCGGCCGCGCCCCCCTTTTTCAGGGCACGCTCGCGATCGTCATTCCGGTGCTGAATGAAGCGCCGCGGCTGCCGGCAACGCTCGCGGCTCTCGCGGCGGAGGCGGCGGCGGAGATTGTCGTCGTCGATGGCGGCAGCGATGATGACAGTGTCGCCGTCGCGCGCGGCGCCGGGGCGCGGGTGATCTTCGCCGCGCGCGGGCGGGGCGCACAGCTCGCCGCCGGGGTCGCGGCGACGGCGGCGCCCTGGCTCTTGCTGCTCCATGCCGATACCGTGCTCGCCCCGGGCTGGGGCGCGGTGGTGGCGCGCTTCATCGCCGACCCCGAAGCCGGTGCGCGCGCCGGCTATTTCCGTTTCGCCCTCGCCGAGAGCGCGTCCTGGGCGCGGCGGCTCGCGCGCGTCGTCGCCTGGCGGGCGCGGGTGCTCGGCCTTCCCTATGGCGACCAGGGCTTGGTGATCTCGCGCGCGTTGCTCGAGCGCAGCGGCGGCATCGCGGCGTTGCCGCTGATGGAGGATGTCGATCTCGTCCGCCGCCTCGGGCGTCGCCGGCTCGTTCCGCTCGCGGCCGATGCCGTCACCTCGGCGGCGCGTTATGGGCGTGGCTGGCGGCGGCGGAGTTTTCGCAATCTCGTCTGTCTCGGGCTTTATTATCTCGGCGTCAAACCCGCGCGGCTCGCGGGGCTTTATTACGGCGGCGGGTGATGGCGGAGACGGTGCTGATTTTCGCCCGCGCCCCGCGGCTCGGGACGGTCAAACGCCGGCTCGCCGCCGGGATCGGGGTGCGGGAAGCGCTTCGCTTTCATCGCGCCATGCTGTTCTCGCTCGCCCGCCGGCTGCGTGCTGACCGGCGGGTGCGGCCGATCGCCGTGATCACCCCCGATCGGGCCCGCGTGCCCGGTCTTGGCGTCCCCGGTCTTAGCGTGCCGCGGATTGGCCAGGGGGTGGGCGATCTCGGGGTGCGGATGGCGCGGGCGATCGCGCGGTTTCCCCGCCGGCGGGTCTATATCATCGGCTGCGACATCCCCGGGATCGGCCCCGCCGATATCTTGGCGGCGCGGCGCGCGCTCGGGCGGGCGGAGGCGGTGTTCGGCCCGGCCGAGGATGGCGGCTATTGGCTGGTCGGGCTCGGCCCGCGCCGCCCGGCGCGGCTTTTCGCCGGCGTGCGCTGGTCGACGCCGGACGCACTTGCCGATACTTTGGCCAACTTCGTCGGCCGGCGCGTCGCCTTCCTGTCCTGCCGCCGCGATATCGACACGGTTGAGGATCTATGGGCACAGCAGATGAAACCACCCTCGCGGTCCGTCGCCTTTCCGGCCGCGGTCTGCGGCGCCCGTGGCTCGCGCCAAAGCTCTGGCTACACCAAGCGCGATTTTGGCTCGGCGCCATCGCAGTCGCCCTGATCGTCGTCGTTTTCTCGCAAGCCTCGGACCGCGCGCAAGCGGTTTTTCAGGTGATCCTCGGGCAATGGGGGGCTTATGCGCCGTTTCTGCTCTCGCCCGCCGGGCTCGCGCTTTCGGTCTGGCTGACCCGGCGGTTTTTCCCCGGCGCCCAGGGAAGCGGCATTCCGCAGGTGATCGCGGCCCTGCACATCAGCGATCAGCGCGCGATTTCGGCGCTGCTGTCGGCGCGGATCGCGGTCGGCAAGGTGGTGCTAACCCTGCTCGGCCTTGGGGTCGGCGCCTCGATCGGGCGCGAAGGGCCATGCGTTCAGCTCGGCGCCTCGATCATGGACGTGCTTGGCCGCTTCGATACCCATGCGCGGCCGCGGCCGCATCTGCGCCGCGCCTTCGTGCTCGCCGGCGGTGCGGCCGGGGTGGCGGCCGCGTTCAATACGCCGCTCGCCGGCATCGTCTTCGCAATCGAGGAATTGAGCCATTCCTTCGAGACGCGCGCCAGCGGCACGACGCTGACGGCGGTGATCCTCGGCGGCATCACGACGCTGGCGCTAGTCGGCAATTACACCTATTTCGGCGTGACCTCGGTTTCGCTCGCGGTCGGGCCGGGCTGGCTCGCGGTGCTGGTGTGCAGCCTCGCCGGTGGCCTCGCCGGCGGCCTGTTCAGCGCGATTTTGGTGCGCGCGAGCCGTGGCTTGCCGGGTCTCGCCGGCCGTCTGGTGATTGCCCACCCGTTCGCTTTCGCCGCCCTTTGCGGCTTTCTGCTCGCCGCCCTCGGCTGGCTTTCAGACGGCACCACCTATGGCACCGGCTATGTCCAGGCCCGCCATCTCGTGGAAGGTTCAGCGCATGTCCCGTGGGATTTCCCGTTTCTCAAGCTCGCGGCAACGGTGGTTTCCTATCTCAGCGGCATTCCCGGCGGGATTTTCGCGCCTTCGCTCGCGGTCGGCGCTGGCATCGGCAAATTGCTCGCCCCCCTGGTGCCCGGCGCGCCGGCGGCGGCGATGGTGCTGCTCGGCATGGTCGGCTATTTCGCCGGCGTCGTGCAGGCGCCGATCACCGCTGCGGTGATCGTCATGGAAATGACCGATAACCAGACGATGACGGTGCCGCTGCTGGCGACCGCGATGCTCGCCTTCGCGGTCTCGCGCAGTTTCTGCCGCCGCCCGCTTTATGGCGCGCTCGCCGAGCGCTTCCTCATCGCGCTCGCCCGCCGCCCAAGCTGAAAGTTTTTTTGGTTCTTTTTTTACAAAAAAAAGAACGACTCTTTCCCGAAACCTTGCGGTCAGCCGCCGCCGGTCGCGTAGGTCGCGAAGGGGAAGCGATAATCGAACGGCGAGGGCAGCGGCGTCTGCCGCCCCTTGCGTTCGTCGGAGGTGAGGATGATGGAAAAGAACGCTTCCGGCGTCAGTGAGGCTTTTTCCAGGATCGAGGGGTAGAGCCCGCGCGCGCTGTCATCGGCCCAGCGGTCGAGCATGAAGCGATAGACGACGTCGACGAAGCGCTCGACCCCCATCTCGCGGCAATGCCGTGGCAGATCGAATTGCGCAAGATGGCCGAGCACGTCTTCATCGCGCCAGATCGCGCGCTCGCGCGGGCTTTCGGGAAGCCCGGCGCGGATGTCGGGATCGGCCGGCAAAACGAGCGCGAGATCGCGCGCGATCTCGATCTCGCCGCCCTCCGCGAGCACCGCGATCAGGGTGAAAACATGTTCCCCGGGCGGCAATTCGTGGTTCAGGCGGGCGAAGAAGCCGCAATGGCCGAGCCCTTTGCCGGCGTGCAGCAGATCGAGACGAAACGCGTCCGCGACCGCTTCGGCGATGGGCTCGTTTTCCCACAAAACCCGCACATGAGAGCGCGCGATGACGCCCGGGCGGCAGGCCCAGCCGGCGATGAAACCATCGCGGGTGAAGCCGTCGAGGCCACCTTCGAAAACCGCCGCCGGGCGCGAAAGGCTGGCGCCGGCGGCGAGCGGCGCGATGGCGGAAACGACGCCTGCGGCGGCAGGCGCAGAGGGGGCGTGGGCGGCCATGATCGTCCTGACTTCCTCCTCGCTTAAGACGCGCTGTGCATTCCGATAAACCGCGCAGCACCGTCCGTATATCGCTTTTTCCCAAGATTTGTGAGAATTTCCATTTCCATCGGCGCTGACCTCGCTGATACTAGCCTCCGGCATCTGGCTGGTTTTCCTCACACGTGGATATTTCATGGCCCCATGGAACACTCTCTTGGTTTGAGCCGGGTGGGAGCGAATGGCCTGGCGGCGGACATGCCAGATTGGCTCAAGGAAAGCGGCGTTTTGGTGGCGAGCGCGCCGCTCGGGCATTGCGCCGCCGGCGCGGTGGTGCCGCTCGCCGAATGCGCAACGCGCCAAGTCTTGTTCGGATGGGAGGCGCAGATGCGGGCCTTCGCGAGCCATCTCGCGACGCTCGGCCGGACGCTGTTCGTGACACCCGCGCCGGAGATTTTTTCCGGCCCCGAGAGCCGCGCCCACATCACCCGCGCGACAGGCTGGGACGGACATGGCGGCCTCACCCATCTGCGTTTTGGCGCGCCCTATTTCGCCCGGGTATTGAAAGGGGCGCATAACGTCATGGTGCTCGCCGAGCATCGCGTCACCCCGCCCTTGACCCCGACCTACCATCCCTTCGGCAGCGGCAACCGGCTGCCGGCGGCGATGGCGCGGGTGCTGCTCTATCAGCCGCAGGGATTTCTGCCGAGCCGCACTGATGGCGGCGCCGTCGCCAGCGAGTGCCTTCCCGCCGGCTTCGGAACCGCCGATCTGCCGCCGCCGGCGGGCGGCGCGGCGCCGCGCCTGGTCGGCGGCGATGCGTCCGGCCTGATCGTCCGCTCCTTCACCGAATATGATCCCGCCCTCTGGCCGCAGCCGCCGGCCGAGGCGGTGATGCCGGCGCTGCTTGACTGGCGCGGTGTCGTCGCGATGCGCGAGGTCGCCCGCGAACGCGGCGAGCCGGTGCCGCGCCTGATCATGATGCCGTGGAATCTCGCCTATCCCGCCAGCATCATCCCCGATCTCATCGAAAAGCTCGCTCATTCCGGCGGCCTTGCCGCAACCCTCGGCCGGCTGGTGCTGTTTCCCTATAATGAGACCGCCGAGACTGCCGGCCAGATCACCATGGTGGTCGAGAACGCCCGCCGCTTGCTCCACGCCGCGCCGGCCGAGCTTCGCCATCTGTTCATCGCCCGGCTAGCCTCCTACCGCGCCGCCGCGACGCTGGCGGCGCTGTTTGAGAGCGTCTGGCTCGAAGCGGACGCGCCCGACCGGCTCTGGACCGAGCGCCGGCTCGCCGCCCTCGGTCTCCCCTTTGCCCTGCTCGCGACAGCGCCCGAAGGCGCGGCCGCGGCGCAGCGCCCGCACCACGCAGCAGCGCGTTTCACGGTCAGCGCCGATGAGGTGCGGCTGATCAATACCGACGATCAGTTCGGCGAGCGGCTATTTTCCGTCGGCACGCTCTCGGCGCGCGCCCTCGCCGCTTTGCTGCATCGGACCTTGGAAGAAGCGACGGCGCCGCAAACCGCGCCGGCGCCGGCGCCGGCGAGGCGCGAGGAAAGCGAGCGACCGGCCGAGCGAGAGCCCGCCAAGCCACGGGCCCGCCCGCGTGACGCCGGGAAGGCCGCCGTCAAACCCACCGCCGCCAAGCTTGCGCCGGCCGCCGGGCCGCGGCGGGGGCTCTCATGAACGCGCGCTTTGCCGAGATCGCGGCGGCGCTCGATGCCGGCGGCTGGCAGCTTTATTTCGACGTCTCGCCGCTTTTCGAGGAGCATTGGACCGGGATCCCGGTGGTCGCCGCCGGACTCGCGCGCATCCTGCTCGCGCGATTTCCCCGCCATGTCCATTTCTTCTATGAACATCACCGCGTCCTCGAGGCCGCCGTCTGCGATGCGCTGGCGAGGAGCAGCGGGCTGTTTCTCCATCGCGATTTTTTCCGCGGCGTCGCGCAGGGCGGTAAACTCCCCTCGCTCGATGCCCGCCGCAATGCGATCGGCCTCTATCCCTCGGTCAAGCGGGTGACGCAGATCTTTCCCATCGAATGCAGCCTCTATCATGATCTTTCGACACTGATCACGCCGCATTTCCACGTCATTGAGAATATCCGCCATCACCAGAAGGGCCTGGTCGATGATCTCCGCACCAATGCGCTGACCTTCGGCGTCTCGCAGGCGACGGTCGATGATCTCAAAGCCTATCTCGGCGCGCCGGCGGAGCGGGTTTTCGTTGCCTATAACGGCGTCTCCTGGCCGGATTGGTATGAGGTGCAGGCGCAAAACATGCCGGTCCCGTTCGACGGCGATCCCTATTTCCTGGTGCTCAGCACGCGCGAGCCGCGCAAGAACATCCGCTGCGTGTTTGAGCTGCTCGCTCTGTTTCCGGAAATCCTCGAGACCACCCGCGTCGTCATCGCCGGGCGCGCCGGCTGGCTTTTGGAGGCGCAGTCGCCGCCCGCCATCCTCGAAAAAGCCCTGCGCGAGGGGCGGATCATTTTTCCCGGATTCGTCTCCGATTTCGACAAATATCTCCTGCTCCGCGGCGCCGAGGCGACGATCTACCCCTCCTTTTTCGAGGGATTTGGCCTGCCGGTGCTGGAGAGCCTTTCGGCGGGGACGCCGGTGATCAGCTCCTTTAGCGCTTCGCTCCCCGAAATCGGCGGCGATGTTTGTCTCTATTTCGATCCGTTTTCGGCCGAGAGCCTCTATCGGATGGTGCGCGAGGTGCAGGAAAACCCACTCAAGCGGCAGCCGGATTTCATCAATCGGGCGCGCGCGATCACGGCGCGGTTTTCCTGGGACAACATGCTGCTCCAGATCATGGACCCGCTGGCGGCCTATCTTGCGACCCTGCCGCCACGCGACATGTCGCGAGCGGGCGGCGCTGCTCGCCGGACGGGGTGAAATTCGCGGGATCGAGCCAGGCCCGGCAAACCTCGCCCCCTTCCGGCCGTTCACCTGGCGCGGGGCGTCGTCACCGTTCAGTCATTGACAGCGGCTGGTAATTTTTCTAAGGTTGCGAATCAGCGCATGACGTTGTGCCGAGCC
>NZ_JBMFWJ010000011.1:29746-71763 GCF_049965395.1 Acidibrevibacterium sp. | reverse complement strand
CAGCCTGGTAGCGCATCAGTCTGGGGGACTGGGGGTCGTGGGTTCAAATCCCGCCTGCCCGACCAATACTTTCAATGGGTTAGATCTCGATCGGCCGCCGGAAAAACGCCTTCGTGGACCAACGGCGGACCAACGCAAAGGGGCGCCGCGCGCTTTCCCGCGCTAATGCGCGCGCGCGGCACGCCCCGGGAAGCACGCGAGGCGCTCGAGGCTCCCCGCGTGAGGTCGTCGGTGCCCGGCGCGAAGCCCGCGCGGCGTGTAACGCGATGGCTGCGCCCTGCGAGCCAAAGGGCGCCCTGTCGCGCACCTGGGCCGCCCTATCTCACTGTAATTCCATGTTTATCGCATAAAGCGCTTTGCGCCACGAACTTTGCGAAAAAAACCGCATTACACGCGTTACAACGTTACAACATTGATAATGAATGGTTTTTAGAATTCGATCACGTTACACTATCGGCCGATCACGTTACACTATCGAACGTCATCGGGGCGCCGCAGCGCGTCCGCAACCCGTCGCCTGGACCCTTTGCGGTCACCGGATACACCGGCCGCGGCCGCGCGCCTGACGCTCGCAATCCCTGCGCCAATGGCCTATATAAGCCGACGGAGTTCGAATGGAACGCTGCCAAGAGCGAGAAATGCCGGCGTGAGCGCGGATTTCCCTTCGCGGACGTGCTGCCCGCTTTCGCCGATCCCGGGCGACGGGTCGAACCGGACCACCGCTTTGACTACGGGGAGCCCCGCTTTCAGCTCTTTGGCCACGTGGCGGGGCGCCTCTTTGTCGCCGTCTACACCCCACGCACCGGGCGCTGACGCATCATCTCGGCCCGCAAGGCAAGCGAGAAGGAAAGGAAGCGCCATGACGAGGGTTAAGGCACGCCTGCGGGAAGATGGCCATGTGGCGCACTTGCTCGCCGACGGCAGCGAGGCGGCGATGCCGCCGCAAGCGGATTGGCCGCGCATCGACGCCACCAGCGAGACCAATATCGGCCGCCATCAAGCCGAGGAAGACGCGGAGGCGCGCGAGGATGCCGCCGCCTGGGCGCGCCACGTCCGGCACAAAGTAGGGTTGTCGCAAGAGGCCTTCGCGGCGCGCCTGGGCTTGCCGGCGGCGACCGTGCGGAACTGGGAGCAAGGCAAACGCCTTCCACGCGGCCCGGCGCGCGCCCTGCTGCGGATCATCGCCAAGGCGCCGGACACCGCCCTCGCGGCCCTCACCCAGGATTGACGCGACGCCGAGCTGCCACGGTTTGGGGACACGGGGATGCCGTCCCGCGCGCCGCGTCGCCATCACGCGAGCGCGAATTTTCCCTCGCGGACGTATTACCCGCTTTCGCCGATCCTGCGCGACGGCCGCGGTGTTGATGCCGCGCCGCCGTTCGGCGGCAAGCGCGATCGCCTCGACGATCTGGCCTTAGCCGGTGCAGCGGCGGAGATTGCCCGAGATCGCCGCGATGATCTCGGCCCGGCTCGGCGCCGGGTTGGCGGCGAGCAGGGCTTCCGCGGTCAGCACCATCCCCGGCGTGCAATAGCCACATTGCATCGCATGGGTCTCGCAAAACGCGTCCTGAACGACCGACAGCTCGCCGGGGCGCGGCGCTATCCCCTCGATCGTGGTGATCCTGTGCCCCTCGGCTTGCGCCGCGAGTATTAGGCAGGCACGCACCGGTGCGCCATCGAGCAGAATGGTGCAGGTGCCGCAGACCCCGTGCTCGCAACCGGCATGGGTGCCGCAAAGCTTGAGCGCGTCGCGCAGACAATCGAGCAGTGAGGTGCGATCCTCGACTTCGACACACCAGGCACGGCCATTGGCCTCAAGGCGGAGCGCGGTCATCGCGCCGCCGCTTCCGCCGCCGCCATCGCGATCACCGTCCCCGCCAGGCGTTCGGCGGCGCGCCGGCGATAGGAGGCGGATGCGTGCAGGTCGGTCATCATGTCGAGCGGCGCCAGCGCTTGCGCGATCGCCGCCGCAACCCGCTGATCCTCGGGCCGGAGCCCGATCAGCCGATCGAGCGCGAGTTTCGTCGGCACCGGGGTCGCGCCACCGATCGCGACCGCAATCCCGGCGATGGCGCCGGCAGAATCGAGGCTGAGCATGGCCGCCGCCGCCGCGAGCGCAAAATCGCCGTGGCGGCGGGCGATTTCGGCGAAACCGCTGCCGGTGCACGGCCGCGGCATGCGGGGGAGCCTGAGGCCGGTGACCATCGCACCCTCGGGAAGGGCGGTCACCATCGGGGCGAGGAAAAATTCCGCCGCCGGGAGCGAGGCACGCCCATCCGCGGCGCCGGCGATCATGATCTCGGCGCCGAGCGTCACCGCGATCAACGCGATTTCTGCCGCCGGATCGGCATTGGCGATCGAGCCGCCGATGGTGCCGCGCCTGCGCGTAGGCGGATGGCCGATCCAGGGCAAGGCACGCGCCAGCAGCGGCACTTCCTCGGCGATGATCGAGCTCTGCTCGGCGGTTTCTTGGCGGGTGGTCGCGCCGATGAACACATGGTCGTTTTCGACGCGAATGGCATCGAGTTCCGGGATGCGGCCGATATCGATGACCTGGCTCGGCCGCACCAGGCGCATCGCCAGCATCGGCATCAGCGACTGCCCGCCGGCGATCAGCACCGCGTCTGGATCCTCGGCGCGCCAGGCACAGGCCTCGGCGACCGAGACGGCCCGGCGATACGTGAAAGGCACCGGCTTCATCGCGCGAAATCACCCTGGCCAGGCATTGCCCTGACATTTCCCCCATTGTTGCTGACCGAGCGTGCAGCGTGTGGTGAAAACGCTAGGGCGACGCCGTCTTGCGGTCAATTCGCGCCGGCAGAGGCCATGGTGGCTATGAGCCTCATCGCCCCGCCAGCGAGCGGCGCGGCAGGCGCAGCGCGAGGCTTCTCGCATGGGCGTCAAGCCCCTCGGCCTCGGCAAGCGCGATCGCCGCCGGCGCCAGGGCCGCAAGCGGCGCCGCGTCATCGGCGGCAATCCAGGTCGTGCGCTTGAGAAAATCATAGACCGAGAGGCCGGAGGCGAAGCGCGCGCTGCGCGAGGTCGGCAGCACGTGATTGGGCCCGGCGATGTAGTCGCCCAGCGCCTCGGGACAGAACCGGCCGAGAAACGCCGCCCCGGCATGGCGGATGCGGGCGAACACGGCTTCGGGCTCGGCGAGCATTAGTTCGAGATGTTCGGGCGCCAGGCGATCGACCAATGCCGCCGCCTCGACCCAATCGGCGACCACGATCACCGCGCCATGATCGCGCCAGCTTGCCGCAGCGATCGCGGCGCGCGGCAGATGCGGCAAGGCTTCGGCAACGGCGGCGATGACGTGCTCGGCGAACCCGGCGTCATCGGTGATCAGGATCGCCTGCGCCGCCTCGTCATGCTCGGCTTGCGCCAGGAGATCGATCGCGACATGGCGCGGGTCATTGGCGGCGTCGGCCAGCACCACCACCTCGGAGGGACCGGCGATGGCATCGATCCCGACATCGCCATGCACTTGCCGCTTGGCTTCGGCGACATAGGCGTTGCCCGGCCCGACGATGCGATCAACCGGGGCGATGCTCGCGGTGCCGTAAGCCAGCGCAGCGATCGCCTGCGCACCGCCGATCCGCCAGATTTCGCTGACGCCAGCGCGCGCGGCGGCGGCAAGCACCAGCGGGTTGAGGGCGCCGCCCGGCGCCGGGACGCACATCGCGATGCGCGCGACACCGGCGATCCGCGCCGGGATCGCGTTCATCAGCACCGAGGAGGGATAAGAGGCTTTCCCGCCCGGCACATAGAGCCCGACCGCATCGAGCGCCGTCCAGCGCAGACCAAGGCGGAGCCCGGTCGCATCGGTTTGCGCGAAATCGGCGGGTCTTTGCCGCTCATGGAACGCGGCGATACGGGAGGCGGCGAGATCGAGGGCCTCGGCGAGCGCCGGGCTCAGGCTGGCCCGCGCTGCCGCGATCTCGTCCTCACTGACGCGAAGCGGCGGCGCGCCGGGGGTGAAGCCATCGAAGCGGGTGGTGAACTCGGCGAGCGCCTCATCACCGCGCGCGCGCACCGCGTGAATGATCTCGGCGACCGGCGCGCGCAAATTCTCGGCCTGCGCCCGCGTCTCAGCAAGCAGCGCCGCGAACGCGGCCGCAAACCCCGGATCGCGGGTGGCCAGGCGCCGCATCAGGCCGCTGCGACCGAGGTTGCGAGGGCGGCGCGAAAGCGTGCGATCCAAGCCCCGATCACGTCCGGCCGCGTCTTGAGCGCCGTGCGGTTGACGATGAGGCGGCTGGTGACGTCGGCGATCACTTCGATTTCGGCAAGACCATTGGCCTTCAGCGTCGAGCCGGTCTGCACCAGATCGACGATCAGCGGCGCGAGCCCGAGCCCGGGCGCCAGTTCCATGGCGCCGTTGAGATGGACGATCTCGGCCTGGATGCCGCGCGCCGCGAAATGGCGGGCGGTGACGTTCGGGTATTTGGTCGCGACCCGCACCCGCGACAGCCGGGCCGGTGTCTCGAACCCTGCGCCGCCCGCGGGCGCGGCGACGGCGATGCGGCAGCGGCCGATGGCGAGATCGAGCGGCGCATAAATGTCCGGATAATCGAATTCCATCAGCACGTCGGCGCCGCAAATGCCGAGGGCGGCGGCGCCGAAGGCAACGAAGGTCGCGACATCGAAGGGGCGCACGCGCACCACGTCAAGCCCGGGATCATCGGTCGGAAAACGCAGCCGGCGGCTATCCTCATCGGTGTAATCTGCGGCCGGGTGGACCCCGGCGCGGGCGAGAAACCCGCCGCATTCGGCAAGGATCCGCCCCTTGGGCAGCGCCAAGACGAGCGGGCCGGCGGCAAGGTCGGCGGCGGCGGGCGCGATCATCGGGGGGAAGCCGGGCGATGGATCATGATCGCGCCGGGCTCTAGCACCGAAGCGGCAAGGGTGGAAGGGGCGAAAAACCGGCGTCCGGGCCCGGACGGCGCCGGCGGCGTCAACACCAGCGTCAATGAGATTGCGGCGCAGCGCGGTTGCGGGTAGTTTCCTTCGTTATAAAATCCTTCGAAGGAACGGGTTCATGAGTGAAGATTTGCTTGGCCTGATCGCTGAGACCCTCAGTCTCGACCGCGCCAGCCTGAATGCCGAGTCCAGCGCTGAAAACACCAAGAATTGGGACAGTCTGCGCCAAGTGGTGCTGATGGGTGAGATCGAGAGCGGTTTCGGCGTCGAATTCAGCGCCCAGGAAATCAGCGAGGCCAATAGCGTCGCCAAGATCGCGGCCGCGCTGGCCCGGCACGGGGTCGACGTGACGCTCTGACCGTCCCCCTCCCTCCCACGGAGCTCCGCCATGCGTGATGAGACCGCGACGGCTGTCGATTTTCCCGCGCTCCGCGCCCGGCTCGGCGCCAAGGCGCTCACCTTGCCGGTGATTTTCGCGGCCGGCGGCGAGATTTTGGCAGCGGCTGAGCCGCCGCCCGGGGTCGCGGTCCAGCGTATCGCCATCCTCGGCAGCCTGACCACCGATTTCATCACCCGTGCGGTTGCCTGCGCTCTCGTTCTCGAAGGGGTGTGGCCGGTAATCTATCAGGCCCCGTTTGGCTCGCTGATCCAGGAAGCGCTCGATCCCGGCTCGCCGCTCCACCGCTTCGCCGCCGATGGCGTTCTGGTCGCAACCGATTGGCGCGACGGCGTCGATCCCTTGCCGATCGGCGCCAGCGCCGAGACGGTTGCCTCGGCGCGGGCTGACAAAGTCGCCTTGTTCGAAAATCTGTGGACGGCGCTGGCGCGCGGCGGGCATTGCCGCCTTCTCCAGCACCTGATGGCGCCGCCGCCGATGCGCTTTTGCGGCCCTGCCGAGCGCTTCGCCGACGCTGCGCCGGAGCGACAGGTCGCTGCCCTCAACGCGGCGCTGCTGGCCGCCGGGCGCGGGCGCGTCTCCTGGATCGAGACCGACCGCCTGGCGGCGGAAGCGGGGTTCACGCGCTTTGCGAGCCCGGCCAATTACTATGCCGCCCGCATCGGCTTCGATCAGCGCTTTTTGCCCGATTACGTCGGCTATTTCCGTGCCGCCTGGCGCGCCGCGTTCGGCCGGGCCAAGAAGGCGCTGGTGCTCGATCTCGACAACACGCTTTGGGGCGGCGTCATCGGTGATGACGGGGTCGGCGGCATCACGCTTGGGCCAGGCTCACCCGCCGGCGAAGCCTTCGCCGACTGGCAGAGCTATCTTCGCGACCTCCGCGCCCGCGGCATCGTGCTCGCGGTGTGCAGCAAGAACGACCCGGAGATCGCCGCGACCGGCTTCACCCATTCTGCGAGCATGCTCCGGCGCGAGAATTTCGCGGCTTTCGAGTGTTCCTGGGAAAACAAGGCGGACGGGATCAAGCGGGTCGCGCAAGCGCTCAATCTCGGCCTCGATTCGCTGGTTTTTCTCGACGACAACCCCGCCGAATGTGACCTCGTCGCCGGCGCGCTGCCCGAGGTCGCGGTGGTGCCGCTCGGCGACGATCCCGGCAAATTCATCGAGCGTCTGGATGCCACGCGCTGGCTCTATCTCGAGAGCTACACCGCCGAAGATCTCGCCCGCGCCGAGGCTTATGCGGCGCGCGAGGCGGCGGCGGCGGAAGCGCGCGGGGCGACCGATCTCGGGAGCTATCTCGATGGGCTTGCCATGCGCGGGCGGATCTGGCGGCCGGAGGAGGGCGATATCGCCCGCGTCGCGCAGCTCGAACAGAAAACCAACCAATTCAACGTCACCACGCGGCGGTTTTCGGAAGCGGAAATCCGCGCTTTCCTCGCCGATGACAATGCCATCGTGCTCGCCTTTCATCTGCGCGACAAATTCGGCGATCATGGCCTGGTCTCGACCCTGATCGCGCAGCCGGCGGAGGAGGGGAAGACGCTCCATATCGTGAGCTGGTTGATGAGCTGCCGGGTTTTTTCGCGCACCGCCGAGGGGTTTATCCTCCGCCATCTGCTCGCGCTCGCCAGCGCGCGCGGGTTTGCCCGTCTGCGCGGCGAATATCGCCCGACGGCGAAAAACGGCGTCGTCGCCGATCTCTATCCGCGTCTCGGCTTTGCGGAAGATGGCGCGGGCGAAGGCGGCGCGCAATTCTGGGTGCGGCCGGTCGATGCCGGCGACGATGTCAGCACGGCGATCGCGCTGGCGTAATCCCGGCGTGCGTCGCTATCAGATCAGGGGCTTTGCCCCTGACTCCACCAAAGGCAATGCCTTTGGAAACCGTCCTGAAATGCGGGTTCATGTCATGCGGGTTTGGGGGCACGCCCCTTAGGCGAAATCGCTGGCCAGCGTATCGCGGAGAGCCGGCGTGAGCGTGGTCATGTGTGGGTAGTTGGGGTGGCGGAAGCCGAGCATGATATCGTTCGCGGTTTTGAATTTGGCGATCGCAGACGCGGTGAAAGGAAAATGCACGAACTGCACCGAGGAGGCCTTGCCCTCGGCGGTGGTGCGGTCCTGATCGGTCTCGGGCTGGCTTGCGATGGTTTCGCCGGCGAAGCTCAGAAACGCGGTTTCCTCGATCCCGCCAAGACGCGCGAGTTCGGCTTTGCGCCGGTCTGGATCGTCGATTTCGATCATGAAAGTCGCGACCAGCTCGGCGCCGTTTGGCACCAAGGGATTATAAGCCGCGAGTTCGTCGGCGATCTGTTCGGGGCCGCCTTTTTCGATATGCAGCATTTCGTGAATTTGAAACCACATCGTGTCGTAATTCTCGAAGAAGAAGGTGACGAACGGGCCAACCGCGACACGGCGGCCACGCTTCAGCGCAACCATCGCGCGCCGGCGCTCGGCTCGCTCGGCGGCGTAGATTTCCGGCGGCAGGATATCCGCTTCGGTGATCGCGTATTTGCGGGTCATCGACATCTCCGCTGTGATGATCAGGCGGCTTCGGGATCCAAGCCGTAGCTGCGGGCAAGGAGCCGGATGGGATGGGAAAGAAGCTCCGGCAACGGGCCGTCGCTCGTCGTGTCGCGCGCCATGGTCTGGCCTAGATGCGTGCCAGCGAGTGGGCATTCCGACGTGACAAAGCGCTGGCCGGCACTTTTTGCCGCGCGCGCGGCCGGGCGGCCGACCTTGAGGGCGACCGGAAAATTCTCGCGCTTGAACCCCCAGGCGCCGCCGTGGCCGGAGCAGCGTTCGACCACGGTGACATCGATCTCGGGGATCAGGCGCAGCATCTCGGCGGCTTTCTGGCCCATGTTTTGCGCCCGCGCATGGCAGGCCATATGCACCGTGACGCCACCCGCAACCGGCTGCAAACCAGGGGCGAGGCCGTTTTTGCGCGCGATATCGACGATATATTCGCTGACATCGTAGGTCGCATTGGCGAGGCGCCGCACCGCCTCGTTCTCGGGCAGCAACAGCGGCCATTCGAATTTCAGCATCAAGGCGCAGGAGGGGACGAGGGCGATGACGTCGTAGCCGCGCGCGATCCAGGGGCCGAGGGCGCCCGCGACCTCTTGCGCCTGCGCTGCGACCTCGCCGAGCAATCCTTGTTCCAAAAGCGGCATGCCGCAACAGCGGGGATAGACGATTTCGGTCTCGACGCCGTTTTGCGCGAGCACGGCGCGCGTCGCGAGCCCGACGCTGGTGTCGTTGTAATTGCCAAAGCAGGTGGCATAGAGCACGGCCTTGCGGCCAAAACCCGGCGCCTCGCGATTGAGCGCGGGCGGGTTGGCGGCGGCGGCGATGGTGAGGCTGTGGCTGGCATATTTCGGCAGTTCGGCCTCGCGATGGAGGCCAGCACCGGCTTCGAGCCACCGGCGCGCCAGGCGGTTTTCGGTGTTCGTCGCCCAATTGGCAAGCGGCGCGGCGAGGGTGGCGAGCCGGCCGTTGCGATCGGTTTTGGCAAGCTCACGATCGGCCCAGGCGACCTCGCCGGCGCGCGCGGCAACCGCACGCTGGCGCAGCATCAGATGCGGAAAATCGAGCGCGAAGGGGTGCGGCGGCACATACGGGCATTTGGTCATGAAGCACATGTCGCACAGCGTGCAGGCTTCAACGACCGGCGCGAAATCAGCGCTTTTGACGGTGTCGAGTTCGCCGCTCGGCGACGCATCGATGAGATCAAAAAGGCGTGGGAAGGAATCACAGAGGTTGAAGCAGCGCCGGCAGCCATGACAAATGTCGAACACCCGGCGCAATTCCGCGTCGAGTTTGTCCGGGTCATAGAATTCGTCATCCCGCCACGCGATCGGATGACGTGTCGGTGCCTCGAGCCCGCCTTCGCGCATCACATTTTTCCTTGGCGACAAAGACCCGAGCCGGGCGCCCAGGACCCTGCCCCAGGCACCCGGCTCGCAAACGCAATCGCGGCGGCTTATTTCAGCTCGTCGAAGGCGCGCTGAAAGCGTCCGGCGTGCGAACGCTCGGCCTTGGCCAGCGTCTCGAACCACTCGGCGATCTCCTCGAACCCTTCCTCGCGGGCGGTGCGCGCCATGCCGGGATACATGTCGGTATATTCGTGGGTTTCGCCGGCGATCGCAGAGAGCAGATTATCGCTGGTCTTGCCGATCGGCTTGCCGGTCGCGGGATCACCCACCGCTTCGAGAAATTCGAGATGACCATGGGCATGCCCGGTCTCGCCCTCGGCGGTGGAGCGGAACACCGCGGCGACGTCATTATAGCCTTCGACATCGGCTTTCTGGGCGAAATAGAGATAGCGCCGATTGGCTTGGCTCTCTCCCGCGAACGCGTATTTCAGGTTTTCCTCGGTCTTGCTGTTTTTGAGCGATGCCATGACTAACCTCCTGACCTCGACGGCCTGACGATGAACCAAAAATCTTGGGAGCCGGATGCGGCGTGGATGCATGATAAAACGCCACAAACGCCGGGAATCCTTGGCCCAGAGGCTAGCCGCGCGGCCCCGCGAAGTCAATTTGGGCGGGGGGAAGTTTGACCGCAGGGCGCGCTGCTCCAGACCCTCATCATGAAATGGATTGCAAAGGCTCTGCCTTTGCCAGGGTCCAGGGGCAGAGCCCCTGGCCTTCAACCCCTCCTGAATTTCAGCAATATTTTCAAGCGCCCCTTGTCCTGTTTGGGCTGGCGCGAGAGGCTTTCCAAGCCGCGATCGGCGAAGGATTTCTCACCGCAGGCGGGAAAGCCGCTCGCCGAGGAGCGCGAAAAATCCCTCCGCGTCCAGCGTCTCCAAAACCAGGGCATTGGCGGTCTCTTCCGGCGTGGGCGCGATCGTCGTCTGTCCCCGTGTCGCCCCCTCGGCGCAGGAGACGGCGACGCGGGCCGGGCGGGCGGTGAACAAATCCGGGCGCAGCAGCCAGGCGATGGCGCAGGGGTCATGCAGCGGGCGGCCGGGCAGCGTCGGGTGCGGCGGCAGGGCGGCGAGAATGTCGCAGGCGGTGGCAAGCGCCGTTCCCGCCCCGGCGGCGCGGAGATGCGCAAGACGCGAAGCTGTCACCAGCGCTTGATGGGTGAGATCGAGCGGCGCGAGGGTCAGCGGACGCCCGGCGGCAAGCAGAACCGATAGCGCCTCGGGGTCGCTCCAGGCGTTGAACTCGGCCGCCGGCGTGATGTTGCCGCCTGCGAACGCGCCGCTCATCAGCACGATTTCGCCGATTTTGGCGGCCAAATCCGGCTCGGCCATCAAAGCGCGTGCGAGATTGGTCGCGGGGCCGATGCCGACCAGGGTGAGCGGGGCGGTCGCGGCGCGGAGATGGGCACGGATGACATCGGCGGCCACGCCCGGCGCCGGCGCCCCGCCCGGAGGCAGAACGATCCCGGCGAGGCCGTTTTCGCCATGCGCCCGGGGTGCCGAGGTGAATTCGCCACGGATCGGCTGCCCCGCCCCGGCATGGACCGGAACCTCGGCCCCGGCGAGCGCGACCAGCGCCAGGGCATTGGCCAAGGTGCGCTCGATCCCGACATTGCCGCCGACGACGGTGATCGCCTGGAGCGCGATCTCCGGCGAGGCGAGCGCGAGCCAAAGGGCGATCGCGTCATCGGTGCCGGGATCGCAATCGATGATGATGGGACGCGGGAACGCGGGAGCGCTTTCGGACCGGCGCTTCATATGATTGCCCTCGACCCTTCCGGCGGCTCCGCCGTGATTCGCGGACAGTTTGCTATGCAACAACCCCGCAGCGGTACACCCTAACGCCGTGCGTTGATTGGTGGAGCCAAGGGGAGTCGAACCCCTGACCTCCTGAATGCCATTCAGGCGCTCTCCCAACTGAGCTATGGCCCCGTGGCGCGCCTTATAGAGGGCGCCGACCGGGGGATCAAGGCCGGCTTGCCTTCGCCGCGGGCAGCCTCTCGAACGCTTTGAGGAAGAAATCGGGCGCGCCGAAATTGCCGGATTTGAGGGCGAGCAGCAGCGGCGGGCCATCCCCCTCGGCGCGGGTCCAGGGCACGCCCGGGTCGATCGGCGCGCCGATGCGTAAAGAACGCACGCCAAGGCGCGAGACCACCGCGCCCGAGGTTTCGCCGCCGGCGACGACGAGGCGCCGCACCCCGAGGTCACGAAGGCCGGCGGCAATGGTGGCGAGCGCGGTCTCGATCACGGCGCCGGCTTGCGCACGCCCGAGACGCGCCTGCAAGGCGGCGACCCGCTCGGGCGGGGCGGAGGCGGCAATCAGCGGCGGGCGGCCCTCGGCGGAGGCGCCGAGATGCTCCCTCGACCAGGCCAGCGCGGCGGCAGCGAGCGCGGTGGCATCGGGGGTCGCGAGTGGGTCGAGGTCGAGCGTCGGGAGCACGTCGCGCGCCCGCGTGATCTGGCCGAGCGTCGCCGGCGAGCAGGAGCCGGCGAGGATCGCCGAAAGACCCGGCACATCGTCGAGCGCTGCCGGATCGGCGCGCTCGGGAAGCAGGCCCTGGCGCCGGAAATTCGCCGGCAAGCCCATCGCGACGCCCGAGCCACCGGTGATCAGCGCGTGCTCAGCCGCCGCCGCGCCGATCGCATGGAGATGGCGCTCATTCACCGCGTCAATGATGGCGTAGCGCTTACCTTCTCGCGCGCACGCCGCCAGCGCCGCGCGGATCGCCTCCGCCCCCTGGTCGACGACGGCGTAGGGGACGAGGCCGACTTCGCCACGGGTCTGGCGGGCGAGCACACGCACCAGATCGGGGTCGCGCATCGGCGTCAGGGGATGGTTTTCCATGCCGCTTTCATTGAGCAAGCGGCTGCCAACGAAGAGATGGCCCTGATAGACGCTGCGTGCATTGGCCGGAAAGGCGGGGCAAGCGAGGGCAAAGCCGGCGCCGAGATCGGCAAGCAGCGCATCGGCGACCGGGCCGATATTGCCAGCGTCCGTGCTGTCGAAGGTCGAACAGTATTTAAAGAAAAACTGCCGGCAGCCGGCGGCGCGCAGCGCGGCAAGGGCGGCACGGCTTTGGGCCACGGCTTCGCCGGCCGGCGCGGTGCGCGATTTGAGGGCGATCACCAGGGCGTCGGCCTCTGGCAATGGCTGGCCGGGCGCCGGCACGCCGATGAGTTGGACGGTGCGCATGCCGTGTTCGACGAGCATGCTGGCGAGATCGGTCGCGCCGGTGAAATCATCGGCGATGCAGCCGAGCAGCGGCATGGTTTCCTCCAAACGTGAGCGTCTCATCCTGGCGCGAGCGCTTGCGCGAAGGCGGCGATTTGGGTCTCCCAGCCAGGCAGCGCCTGCCCCGCGCGCCAGGCGTTCGCGGCCATCGTGGCGCGGAGGTCGGCATCGAAAATCAGCCGCCGCAGCGCCTTCGAAAGCTGCTCGTGATCGCCGGGGTTGGCGAAAACGCCGGCGTCCTCAGGCACCAGGGCGGCAGCGGCGCCGCCGGCGCAGACGGCGACCGGCAGGCCGCGTGCCAGCGCCTCGGCGACCGCCATGCCATATCCCTCCCAATAGGTCGCGAGCGCGAACAGATCGGCGCCTTGCCAGAGGCGGTCGAGCGCCGCGTCATCGACCTCGCCGGCGAACGTCACTTTCGCTGCGATCCCGAGGTCGCTGGCAAGGGCGCGGAGGTTTGCGGCATA
Source organism: Acidibrevibacterium sp. (assembly GCF_049965395.1). Lineage (NCBI taxonomy): Bacteria > Pseudomonadati > Pseudomonadota > Alphaproteobacteria > Acetobacterales > Acetobacteraceae > Acidibrevibacterium > Acidibrevibacterium sp. Next base: position 58,816 of record NZ_JBMFWJ010000011.1, on the reverse strand, counting down.
AGCCGGATCGCTCGCCGTCTCGCCGGCGATGGTGAGGGAAAACTCGAGGTCAAAGAGCGGCGCGAGCGCGCGGAGCAGCACGTCATGGCCCTTGCGCGGGATCAGCGCGCCGACCGAGAGGATCGCCGCTCCCGGCCCACCCGAGCCCCGGCTCCGCGGCGCGGGATCGGTGCCGGGGGTGACGACGCGAAGGCGCGTGGGCGCGACGCCGAATTCTTTTTCCAACCGTGAAGCGGTTTCCGCGCTGGTCGCGATGACGGTTTTGAGACGCGGCAGCAGGCGGCATTCGAGGGCACGAAGATCGGCGCGGTCGGCCTCGGAAAACCCGGTCTCGAGCGCCGTCGGGTGGTGGATGAGGCCGATCGCGCGGCCGGTGATGGCGGCGAGATGGGGCGCGAAGGCGGGCAACGCGAGCCCATCGATCACCGGGATCACGTCCTGCGCGAGCGCGGCGAGGCTGCGCCCGGCATCCTCCTCGGCCAGTGCGTCGGCGAGCGGGTGACGCCCGGCGAGCGCGATCACCGCAACCTCATGCCCGGCCTGGCGGAGGCCGGCGACCATACGGCGGTCATAGGCATAGCCGCCGGAGAGCCGCTCCCAAGGGGCGGGAACGAAAAGCGCGATCCGGCTCACGCCGCGCCCTCGGCGCCGATCGGCCCCTCGAAAGCGGCAAACGCGCGCGGGCTTTCGCGGAGCAGGATTTTGAGCCCAGAAAGGCGGCGGCCGCCCTCGCCAAGGGCGCCTTCGCGGCACGCATCGGCAAGCAGGGCGTGGATATGGGCGGCGAGGAATTCGGTGGTGGTGTTGCGCCCAGCGAATTCCGCCATCTCGTCGAGATTGCGGTAATCGACGGTATCGAGCACGCGGCGCAAGGCCTGGCCGGCGAGGCCGATATCGACCACCAGATGATCGGCATCGAGGATCGGCGCGCGGAATTCCGCCTCGACCGCGTAGGTCGCGCCGTGCAGGCGCTGGGCCGGGCCGAACACCGCGCCCTGGAAGGAATGCGCGATCATGACATGGTCGCAAACGGTGAGGCTATACATCTCAGGCTCCGTAATCGATCACATGGCAGAGGCCGCCAGCGAGCAGACGCGGCATAGCGGCGGGCAGGTCGGCGAATTTAGTCGGCGGCTCGAGGAGGATATCAAACACCGGATCGCCGAGAAGATCGAGAGCAAGCGCGAGCCGCGCGCGCTGGGTGCGGCGGGCACGCATCAAGGGGGCGACCCGGCCGACTTGACTTGCGATGATCCGCAGGCGGCGGGCATGAAAATCCTCCCCGAGCGGAACCACGGGGGCGGCATCGCCATACCAGCTCGCCTCGATGATCGCCGCTTCGTCGCCGGCGGCGCGCAACGCGTGCGCAAGGCCAGCGGCGGAGGCCGAGGTGTGAAAGACCAGATCCTGATCGCCGGGAGCGGCCTCGGGCAGCGCGAAACGGCAGCCGAGCGCGGCCGCAGGCGTTGCGCGGGCGGGATCGAGATCGCACAGGGTGACGGTGGTCGCGGGAATGCGTGCCACCAGCGCGCCGGCGAGCAGGCCGAGCACGCCGGCGCCCATCACCAGAACCCGCATCCCGGGAAGCGGTGCGGCATCCCAGAGCAGGTTGAGCGCGGTTTCCATGTTAGCGGCGAGCACCGCGCGGGCGCTCGGCACCGCGTCGGGCACCGGAATGGCGAGGGTTTGTGGCGCGTTGAACGCGTCCTGGTGCGGGTGAAGAACGAAGAATCGCGCCCCGTTTTCGGCTTGCGCGACGGCGCTGTAGCCGTATTTCACCGGAAACGGGAAGGCGCCGACCATCAGCGGCGCCCGCATCGCCTGGAACTGGCTTGCCGGGACGCGCCCTTCGAAAACCAGGGCCTCGGTCCCGCGCGAGATGCCGCTCGCGATCGTGGTCAGCCGGATCTCGCCGGGGGCTGGCGCCGGCAGAGCCTCGGTGCGGATCTCGCCGCGCCCCGGCGCGACGGTCCAGAAAGCGCGAGCTTGCATTCCGTTAGCGCCCTTTCAGTGTCCTCTCAAAAAATACCTTGAAATCCGCATCACGAATATGTTAACGTTACCTTAACGTGACGTTTCTGCAGTCAGGGAGACGGCGGATGACGAGCGTGGTGCGGCCGACAAGCAGGTATATTTTTATGGCCACGACGGCAATGCTGTTCGCTGGCCTCGCCTCGACGGCCCGGGCCGGCGCGGTCATCGACACTCTCTATTTCACCACCTATAGCGGCGGCGAAAATATCTGGAGTACCACCGCGACCTATAGCGGCAATGGCAACGCCGGCAATGGCACCTTCTCCCTTACCACGCCGACCGGAATCGCCCAGACGCCGGGGGCGGACGGCATCGTCGAGAACCCCAATAACGGCCAGTTGTTGGTGGGCGGGCAGGGTACCGGCAGCATCTACCAGGTGAACCCGACCAATGGGAATTATGTCACGCTTCCCGCCGGGATGAACACGTATGAAATCACCGTCGGCCCGAGCGGCAACCATGTTTGGGGTGGCGGCAGCGAAGGCAACGCCTCGACGATCACCAAGGTGCCGCTCAACCCGACCGGCGGCACGCCGACGGTCGTTACCGTCTCGGGCGCGAGCAGTGAGGTGACGCATATCACCTTCGCGCCGGGGCTTGCCCCCGGCACGGCGTTTTACACCGACGGAGCCGATAGCGGGCTCGGCGATTTTGGCACCATCAATCTCGCGACCGGCGTCACCACCGCGCTCCTCACCAATGTCCCTTACGCGCACGGCATGGTCTATGACCCGTTCACCGGCGATCTGATCCTCGCCGGCGGCGACACGATCGCGCAGGTCAGCACCTCAGGCACGGTTCTCTCGACTCTCGCCCTCAATCCGGGGCAGGAACTGGACCAGGGCGCCGTCACCGGCAACGGACAGCTCTACTGGGCCGATAATACGGGCAATCTGGTGTTCATCGATTACGCCAATACCGGCCTCATTGGCGCGTCCACCGACTTCGTTTCGAATAATTTCTATATCAACTCACTCGATGATATCGCGCCCCTGGTCGGCAGCGGCGGCACCAATGTCCCCGAGCCGGCGACGCTCGGCCTCCTCGGGTTTGGGGTCACGGCGCTCGCGGCCCTTCGCCGCCGCGCCCACTTGCGTTCGCGGTGAACACGATATCGAGCAGGAGATCCCCGCCCAAAGGATGAACCGTCCAGGCGAGCCGCCGCGCCTCGGCCGGGGTCGCGGCGGGGGGTAGCGCGAAGGCCGGGATGCCACCGCCGAGCAAGAGCGGCGCGAGGGTCACGTGCAACCGGTCGAGCAGGCCGGCGGCGAGAAACCGCGACAGCGTAACCCCGCCGCCTTCAACAAGCACGCGCCGCAAGCCGCGCAGAGCGAGCTGATCAAGCAAACGGCGAAGATCGAAAACACCATCCCGGCACGAAACTCCGACGAGTTCGGCGGTGCCGTGGCGGGTTTCCCCGGCGATGGTCTCTGCCGCAACGCAAAGCAGCGTCGCGCCGCCATCCTGAAAGAGACGAAATTCCACGCCGAGCCGCCGCCTCGGGTCAAGCACCACTCTGACCGGCGAGGGGCCGCGAACCCGCCGCGTAGTCAGGCGCGGGTCATCGGCGGCGACGGTGCTGGCACCGACCAGGACGGCATCGGCGCTCGCGCGCAGGCGGTGGGTGTGATCGAGATCTTCCTCACCTCCAATCCACTGCGAGGCGCCGGAGGGGGTTGCGATGCGGCCATCGAGGCTTTGGGCGAGGCGGCCGAGGACGAAACGCCCGCCCTCCGCGACCCCAAGAAACGGCGACGCCGGCGCCGCCATCGCCGTCTCAGCGCGCGCCGAACTGCTTGGCGCCGAACAGATTTTCGCGCTCCTGGTCGGTCATCGCGCCGCGGCGCTGATTTTCGCTCAGAACCTCGACGCCGCGCATCACGGCGGGGCGGGCGGCGATCGCGTCATGCCAGCGGCGAACATGCGGGTAATCGGCGAGGTCGATGCCGCGCCGCGACGGATTGCGCACCCAGGGGAAGGTCGCGATGTCGGCGATCGAGTAGTCGGCGCCGGCAAGATACTCGCTCTCAGAGAGACGCTTATCGAGCACGCGGTGCAGGCGCTTGACCTCGTTGGTGTAGCGCTCGATGGCGTAGGGGATCTTTTCCGGGGCGTAGGCGGCGAAATGGTTATACTGGCCGAACATCGGCCCGACACCGCCCATCTGGAACATCAGCCATTGGAGACAGCGATAGCGTGCCGCCGGCTCGGCCGGGATCAATTGCCCGGTTTTTTCCGCAAGATAAATCAGGATCGCGCCGGATTCGAACAAGGCGAAGCGCTGGCCCCCCGGCCCGTCGGGATCGATGATCGCCGGAATGCGATGATTGGGGGTGATCGCGAGGAATTCGGGCTTGAATTGCTCCCCCTGGCCGATATTCACCGGCACGACTTTATAAGGAAGCCCGATTTCCTCGAGCATGATATGCACTTTGTGACCATTCGGGGTCGGCCAGGTCCAAACTTCGATCATGCGTGATACCTCTCTTTGCGTACGAACTTAGGAAGATTCTTCTTTTCCTGAAGAAAAAGAAGCAAAAAGACTTTTCTCCCGGTTTCTTGGCGTGGCAACTTGCGCGGAGCGGGCAGCGCCGCAGGCGCTGGCCAACGGAGAAAAGTTTTTTGGTTCTCTTTTTTCAAAAAAGAACCGCTCTCCCTTCCAGGTCACGCCGGCAGCGCCAAGAAGTCGAGAGCTGCCTGGACGCCGCCGGCGCGGAACGGGATGCCGGCGGCCGCGAGGCCCATTTCCACCCCGGCCAGCGTTCCGATCAAGTCGAGATCGCCGAAATGGCCGAGATGGCCGATGCGAAAGACGCGATCGGCGAGCGGGCCGAGACCGTTGCCGAGGCTCATGTTGAACCGCGCGAGGATGAGGGCGCGGAGACGATCGGCGCTTTCGCCCTCGGGCAGGCGGACGGCGGTCAGGCTCGCGGAATAATGGCGCGGCTCGGCGCACTGAATTTCGAGCCCCCAGGCGCGCACCGCGTGCCGGGTTGCCTCGGCGTGACGGGCGTGGCGGGCAAAGACCGCGTCCAGCCCGATCTCGTGCAGCATCGAAAGCGCCGCGTCCAAGCCGTAGAGCAGGTTGGTCGCCGGCGTGTAGGGGAAAAAGCCGCGTTCATTGGCAGCGAGCATCGGCCGCCAATCCCAGTAGCTGCGGGCAAGGCGGGCATGCTCGGCGGCGGCGAGCGCCTTGCGACTGATCGCATTGAAAGAAAGACCTGGCGGCAACATCAGCCCTTTTTGCGAGCCGGCGATGGTGACATCGACGCCCCACTCATCGTGGCGATACTCCATCGAGCCGAGTGAGGAGATGGTGTCGACGAGCAACAGGGCGGGATGCTGGGCGCGGTCCATCGCCTCGCGGATCGCCTGGATATCGCTGCGGCAGCCGGTCGAGGTTTCGTTATGGACGACGCAGACCGCCTTGATCTCATGGTCGCGATCGGCAGTGAGCGCTTCGCCGATCAGCGCCGGATCGGCGCCGCGGCGCCAATCGGTGTCAAAGACCAGCGGCGCGAGGCCGAGACGCTCGGCCATTTCCTTCCAGAGTGTGGCGAACCAGCCGGTGCGGATCATCAGGATGCGATCGCCGGGTGAGAGCGTATTGACCAGCGCCGCCTCCCACGCCCCGGTGCCGGAGGCGGGATAGATGACGACCGGTGCCTCGGTGCCGAACACCGGGCGCAGATTGTCGAGCACGCGGCGGGCGAGGGCCGCGAATTCCGGGCCGCGATGGTCGATGGTCGGGCGGTCGATGGCGCGCAGGACGCGGTCGGGGACGTTGGTGGGGCCGGGAATTTGTAGGAAATGCCGCCCCTGATGCGCGTCGCCCGGGGGGTGATTGTCACGTTCGGACATGATCTCGCTCCTCAACGCGGCGCATCTTGCCCCGCCGCGCCCGCCGCCGCCAATGAATTCCCCTCGTTCGTGCGAGAAGGTTTCCTTATTCGCTCGCAAGGAAAGGCAAGGATGTTCTTTTTTGAAAAAAAAGAACCAAAAAACTTTGGCCCAGCGGGCAGTGCCTGCGGCACTGCCCGCTCCGAGAAAACCGCCGCTCAGGCCGGAGCGGCGCCGACGCGCACGAGGAGCTTGCCGAAATTGCGCCCGCCGAGAATGCCGATCAGCGCGTCGGGGGCGTTTTCGAGCCCCTCGACGATATCTTCGCGGTATTTCAGGCTGCCATCCAAGACCCAAGGCGTTGCCAAGGCGCGCCATTCGGCGAAGCGTTCGGGCTTGTCGGAGACGATCAGGCCCTGAATGCGTAGCCGGTTGCGCACCACAATCATCAGATTGGGGCCGGGACGCGGCTCGGTGTCGTTATATTCGGCGACCATGCCGCACATCACCACCCGGCCGAAGGCATTGAGCCGGGGGAACACCAGGCGCTGCAGATCACCCCCGACATTCTCGAAATAGACATCGATCCCGTTCGGGCAAGCGTCATTCAACGCCGCCTTGAGATCGAGGGTGCGATGATCGATGCATTCATCGAAGCCGAGCGTTTCCTGCACGAAGAGACATTTCTCCGGCCCGCCAGCGACACCGACGACGCGCGCCCCGGCACGCTTGGCGAGTTGGCCGGCGACCGCGCCGACCGCACCCGAAGCCGCCGAGATCACCACCGTCTCGCCCGCTTTCGGCTGGCCGATATCGGTCATCCCGGAATAGGCGGTGGTGCCGGGCATGCCGAGGACGCCGAGATAGGTGGAGAGCGGCGCGCCGTTTTTTGGCAGCTTCACCACCGCCTTCGCCGGTGCCACGAGATGGCTCGCCCAGCCGCGCGGGCCGACCACGACATCGCCTGGCGCAAAGCCAGGATCGCGCGAGGCGATCACCTCGCCGATGGTCTCACCCTCCATCATGCCGCCGATCGGCACCGGCGCGGCGTAGGATTTCGCGTCCGACAGCCGCCCGCGCATATAGGGATCGATCGAGAGAAAGAGGGTGCGGGTGAGAACCTGGCCCTCGGCGGGCTCAGGCATCGCGCTTTCCTCGATCGCGAAAATATCCGGCGTCGGCGCGCCCACCGGGCGACGACGGAGAACGACGACCTGGCGCTTGCTCATCACGCGGCCTCCGCCCGGAGCACGAGGCGCCCCGTCACCTTGCCGTCACGAAGCCGCATCAGAGCCTCGTTGGCATCACGCTGGGGCACCTCCGTCACCGGCAGCGGCTTGACGGCCCCCGACTGAGCGAGCTTCACCAGGGCGCGGAGATCCTTGACGGTGCCGACATAGCTTCCCTGAACGGTCAGCGCCCGGATCGGCATCAAGGGCAGCGGCAAAGAGAGTTCGCCACCAAAAAGGCCGACCTGCACCAGCTTGCCGCCCTTGCGCAAGGCGTCGAAGGCAAAGCGCGCCGTCGCCGTGCCGTTGACGAGATCGATCACCGCCGCGACCGGCCCGCCGCACGCCTCGATGATGCGTTTGGCAACCCCCTCGCCGCTGCCATCGATGGTTTGGCTCGCGCCCTCGCGCCGAGCCGCTTCGCGCTTTTCGGCGCTGACATCGACGACGACGATATTCTTGTGCCCGAGCGCCTTTAGGATCTCGATCGCGTTCATCCCCAGCCCGCCGGCACCGACCAGCACCACCGGCTCCTCGGGCGGCAGCGGCATGACCTTCTGGATCGCGGAATAGACGGTGATCCCCGAGCAGGCATAGGTCGCCGCGACCGCCGGATCGAGGGTGCCGGGATCGACGAGATGGCGCGGATGCGGCGCTAGAACGTGGGTCGCGTAGCCGCCGTTCTGATAAACGCCGAGGCTTTTCGGCTTGAGGCACATATTGTCCTCGTCTCCGAGACAGGCGGCGCAGGTGCCACAGCCGACCCAGGGGTAGACGATGCGGAGATCGCCCGGCTTCACGCCCTTGGCCTCCGGCCCGAATTTCACCACCCGGCCGACGATTTCATGGCCCATGGCGAGCGGCAGCACGACCCCACGATCGACGAGCGACATTCGTTTGCCGCCGCCGAGATCATAAAAACCTTCCCAGATATGGAGATCGGAATGGCAGACGCCGCAATGCGTCGTCTCCAGGAGCACTTCCGTCCCTTTCGGCTCCGGGGTCGGAAGCTCCATTTCCTTGAGCGGGGCTCCGTTTTCCACTACGGCCCAGGCGCGCATCGTTTTCCTCCTGCACATCGGTTACAGCTCTCGCTGGCCGACATGGGAGAACGCCGCGCCTCAGCCGTCAAGCCGACGCCGCCTCGGGGTTGACCACGCGGATCGGCGCGCCGTCGAGGAAGGCCGCGATGTTTTCCACCGCCTCGCCGTAGAACTGGCGAAAGATCGCGCCCGTCCCGAAGCCGAGATGCGGCGTGAGCACGGAGTTGGGCAAAGTGCGCAGCGGATGGTCGGCGGGCAGCGGCTCAGTGTCAAAAACATCGAGCGCGGCCCTGATGCGTCCCTCGCGGAGCGCCGCGACCAGCGCCGCCTCCTCGATCAGCGGGCCGCGCGCGGTGTTGACGACGATCGCCCCCGGCTTGAGCCGCGCCAAGTCGGCAGCACCGAGCACACCGCGGGTGCGGGCGGAGAGCACGAGATGGAGACTGATCGCGTCCGACTGCGCAAGCAGCGCCTCTTTCGTCGCATACTCCGCCCCGGCCTCGGCGGCGCGCTCGGGGGTCAGGTTGGCGCTCCAGGCGAGCACACGCATGCCAAGCGCGCGGCCGTAGCCGGCCATGCGCGCGCCGATCCGCCCGAGCCCGATAACGCCGAGCGTCGCCCCGGCGAGTATTTGGCCCAGCCCGACCCCTTCCTGGAAGCGCCCGGCACGGATCGCGGCATCGCCGGCCGGGACATGGCGCGCGGCGGCGAGCAGCAGGGCGAGCGCCAGTTCCGCCGTCGCCGCGCCGGACGCATCGCTCCCGGTGTTGCACACCAAAACGCCCGCTTTGGTGCAGGCGGCGAGATCGAGGGTGCCGGCGCGCGGCCCGGTCATGGCGATCAGCTTGAGGCGCGGCAGACGCGCGATGAGGGATGCGGGAAACGCCGTCCGCTCGCGCATCGGGAGCAGGATGTCGTAGGCCGCGAGGCGGGAAGCCGCCTCGTCTTCAGAGGCGAAGGCGGCCGGGAAAAAATCGACCGTCGCGCGGGCCTCGAGTGCCCGCCAATCGGCGCTGGCGCGGGCGATGCCCTGCCAGTCATCGAGCACCGCGATCTTGACCAATGACGCCATCGGGTTTCCTCTTTGTCTCGGTTGCCGGGAGGTGCCGGCAGGGTGAACCGGGGAAAGAGGACTGGCAAGCGATGGACGAAAAAAGCCAACGCCGAGTCGCGGTGATCGGTGCGGGGCTGATCGGACGTTCTTGGGCGATCGTCTTCGCTCGCGCCGGATTCGCCGTCGCGTTATGGGACGCGGTGCCGGCGGCAATCCCGGCGGCGCGCGGGTTCATCGCGGCGCGGCTGCCCGAACTCGCCGAAGTCGGTCTCCTCGCCGATCCGCCAGCGAAGGTGCTGGCGCGCATCACCCTCGCGCCAAGCCTCGCCGAAGCGCTCGCCGGCGCCGAATACGTCCAGGAAAACGGCCCCGAGCGGGTCGAGGCCAAAGCTGACCTGTTCGCCGAGATGGACCGCCTCGCCGCCCCTGACGCCATCCTCGCGAGTTCGACCTCCGGCATCCCGGCGAGCCAGTTCACCGGCAATCTCGCCGGGCGGGGGCGCTGCCTCGTCGCGCATCCGGTCAATCCGCCTTATCTCGTGCCGGTGGTCGAACTCTGCCCGGCGCCGTGGACCGATCCCGCGGTGGTCGCGCGCGCGCGGGCGTTGATGGAGGCGGCCGGGCAGGTGCCGGCGACGGTGAACCGGGAGGTCACCGGCTTCGTCCTCAACCGGCTGCAAATGGCGCTGCTCGGCGAGGCGTTCCGGCTCGTGCGCGACGGGGTCGTCAGCGAGGAGGATCTCGACGCGACGATCAAGCACGGGCTTGGTCTGCGCTGGTCGTTCATGGGGCCGTTCGAGACCATCGACCTCAACGCGCCGGGCGGGCTCGCCGATTACGTTGCCCGCTATGGCGGGCTTTATACGCAGATCGAGCGCGAGATGACGCCCTGTGACCTCACGCCCGACCTCGTCGCCCGGCTCGCCGCCCCCCGCCGCGCCGCCTTGCCGCTCGCCGAACACCCGGCCCGCCAAGCCTGGCGTGATCGGCGGCTGATGGCGCTGGGGGCGCACAAGGCCGGGCAGCCAGCATGAACGCGGCCGAGGCCCTCGCCGCGCTCGCCGATTGCCTCGGGCCACGCGGGCTGATCACCGACCCCGCCGATATCGCGCCCTATGCCGAGGATTGGCGGCGGCTCTATCGCGGCCGACCGCCCGCCGTGTTGCGCCCAAGGAGCACCGCCGAACTCGCCGCCGCCGTCCGCATCTGCGCCGAGGCTGGGCTCGGCATCGTGCCCCAGGGCGGCAATACCAGCATGGTCGGCGGCGCGACCCCGTCCGCGCGCGGCGACGAGGTGGTTCTCACCCTGTCGCGGCTCAACCGCGTGCGCGCCATCGACCCGGTCGATCTCACCCTCACCATCGAGGCCGGGGCAACGGTCAAGGCGGCCCAGGATGCGGCGGCCGAGGCCGGCTGCCAGTTGCCGCTTTCGATCGCCTCGGAAGGGAGTGCGACCATCGGCGGCGTGCTCTCGACCAACGCCGGCGGCAATATGACGCTCCGCTTCGGCAATGCCCGCGACCTCGTGCTCGGCCTTGAGGTGGTGCTCGCCGATGGCCAAGTGTGGGAGGGGCTCCGGCGGTTGCGCAAAGACAATACCGGCTATTGTCTCCGCCAGATTTTCCTCGGCGCCGAAGGCACGCTCGGCATCATCACCGCCGCCGTGCTCAAGCTGGTGCCGGCGCCGCGCGAGCGCCTGGTTGCGTTTGCCTCGCTGCCGAGCCCCGAGGCGGCGCTCGCGCTGCTGACCCGCTGCCAGCGTCATGACCCCTCGGCGCTGCTTGCCTTCGAATATATGGGGGGAGACGGCATGGACCTCGTGCTCCGCCACATCCCGGACACACAGCTTCCCATCGCCGCCGCCGGGCATTACGTCTTGGCCGAATTCGCCTCGCCCCGCCGCGCGGCCGGGCTCGCTGAGGGCGTCGAGGAGATGCTGGCGCAAGCGATGGCGGCGGGCGAGGTGCTGGACGCGACGCTGGCGGCGAGCGAGGCGCAGGCGCGGGCGATGTGGCGGCTGCGCGAGGAGCACGCGGAGGCGCAAAAGCGCGCCGGCGCCAGCATCAAGAACGACGTCTCGGTGCCGGTCTCGCTGGTGCCGCGCTTCCTGCGCGAAGCCCCGGCCGCCTGTGCCGCACTCATGCCGGGGATCCGCGTCGTTGCCTTCGGCCATCTCGGCGACGGCAACATCCACTTCAACTTGCGCCCGCCCGAGGGCATGGCGGACGAGGATTTCCTCGCCCAGGACCACGCCGTGATGGACACCGTGCTCGGCGTCGTGCGCCGCTTGGGCGGCAGCTTCTCGGCCGAGCACGGAGTCGGCCAGCTCAAGACCTACCTGATGCCGGAATGGCGCGGCGGGGTCGAACTCGACCTCATGCGGGCGCTCAAGACAGCGTTCGACCCGCGCGGCCTCCTGAACCCGGGAAAGGTTTTGCCGTAGGCACACCCCAACGGAGAAACGTTTTTTGACTCTTTTTTTCAAAAAAGAGCGCTTTTTTCTGTCTTTCGCCACTTTCTCGCACCGCCAAACGGCGTGACGCCGCGCCCACGCGCCGGCGGGCGTCACGCCCTGCGCAAAAATACGCAGCCAAGTCGCTCGGCAGTTGCTTTCGCCGAAGTTCTGGCCCAGAAACCGGCGACCCCCACTTCGCTGGTTGCATCTGGGACGACGCAAAGCAGGCCGCCATGCTCTCCGCGCTCCGACTTGGCCAGATCGACCGCTATCTCCTCGGCCAGCTTCTGGCCGGGCTGGTTGCCTCGACCGGCGGGTTGGTCGCGCTAATCTGGCTGACCCAGTCGCTCCGCTTCATCGATCTCGTGGTCAATCGCGGTCTCTCGCTGGCGGTGTTTCTCCAGCTCACCGGCCTTTTGATCCCGAGCTTCGTCGCCGTCATCCTGCCGATCACCACCTATGTCGTGGTGCAGTTCACCTATCAGCGCCTGGCGAGCGACCGCGAGCTGACGGTGATGCGTGCCGCCGGGCTTTCGGCTTACGCGCTTTCGCGCCCGGCAATGATGTTGGCGCTGATCTCGGTCGTCACCTGCTTTGTCCTCGATGTCTGGGTGGTGCCTTCGGCCTCGGCGGCGTTCCGCGAGGAACAATTCCGCATCCGCAACCGCATGGCCGCCTTCATGCTCCAAGACGGGGTCTTCACGCAGGTCTCCGATGACATGACGGTCTATGTCCGTCGGCGCGATTCGGACGGCACGCTGCATGGCGTGATGATCGATGACGCGCGCCAGAAGAACGCGCATGCAACGATCCTCGCCCGCCGCGGCCGTTTCCTGCCCTCGACCGACGCGCCGCGCGTGCTGCTGCTGGACGGCACCCGCCAGGAGATCGATCATCAGACCGGGCGGCTCAACATTCTCACTTTCGCGCAGAATGTCATCGAGCTTTCCTCCAACAAATCGACCGCGCAACGCTTTCGCGACGCGACCGAGATGTCGCTCGGCGAATTGCTGCACCCCGACCCGGCGGTGGTCACGGCGCGCGATCGGCCGAAATTCGTCGTCGAGGCGCATCGCCGCCTGACCGCGCCGCTCACCGCCGCCTCCTTCGCCATGGTTGCCCTGGTCGCGGTGCTGCGCGGCGCGTTTCAGCGCCATGGCGGGCTTTTGCGCCCGTTCATCGCGGTGCTCGTCGTCGTCGGCCTGCTTGCCGTCGGTCTGATGATCGCCAATCTCGCGGCGCGCGTGCCGGCGCTGATCCCGCTGATCTGGGTGCATGCCATCGCGCCCGGTATGGTCTGCGCCTGGATGCTGTTCGTGCCCGAACTCCGCCTCGGCCGCCTTTCGTCCCTCATCCCCGGGGCGGCGGCATGATCCTCGCCGCGACCTTCCTCCGCTATATCTCGCGGGTGTTCACCTTCGCCGTCCTCACCATGGTCGCGGCCCTGTCCGGGCTCGTCGCACTGTTTGACTTCATCGAGCTTTTGCGCCGCGCCGCGACCCGGCCGCAAGCGACCTTCGGCATCGTCTCCGAGATCGCGGCGCTGCGGCTGCCGTGGGAGGCGATGCAGATCCTGCCGTTTGCCGTGCTGCTCGGCGGGATTTCGGCGTTCTGGCGCCTGACCCGCTCGTCGGAGCTAATCGTTGCGCGGGCAACCGGGCTTTCGGCGTGGCAATTCCTCTCCGGCCCAACCTTGTGCGCGGCCTTGCTCGGCGCCATCGCGACGGCGGCGGTAACCCCGGTTTCGGCGGTGATGCTGGCCCGCGCCGAAGCGCTCGACAACCTCTATCTCACCTCGACCGGCGGGCCGCTGTCGCTCTCCGGCGGCCAGCTCTGGCTCCGCCAATCCGACCACGCGCTAGTGCCGGAGGGGGTTTCGATCATCCACGCCGAGCAAGTGGCGCTCACCCGCCGCGTGCTCTCGGTAAGCGAGGTCAGCGTTTTTCGCCTGGCGCCGCATGACCAGCTTTTGCAGCGCATCGAGGCGCAACGCGCGGTGCTCGATCACGGCACCTGGCGGCTGGAAGCGGCGCGGGTGGTTTCCACCGATCGGCCGCCCGAACCGGCGGGGACGATCCTGCTGCCAACCGATCTCACCGTCGCCCGCGTCGAGGAGAGCTTCGCCTCGCCGGATACGCTCTCGTTTTGGAAGCTGCCAGACTTCATCGCACTCCTCGAGCGCTCCGGGTTTTCCGCGATCCGCCATCGGCTGCGTTTCCAAAGCCTGCTCGCGCTGCCGGTCTTGGCGGCGACGATGACGCTGGTCGCGGCCGGGTTCTCGATGCGCCCGACGCGGCGCGGCGGCACCGCGCGGATGATCGGGAGCGGGGTTTCCGCCGGTTTCGCGCTGTTCATGGTCTCCAAGGTTGCCGAGGAATTCGGCGGCTCCGGGGCCTTGCCAATCGTCCTCGCCGCCTGGGCGCCGGCGGCGGCCGGGCTGATGCTGGCGATCGCGCTTTTGCTTCATCTGGAAGACGGCTGAGCGATGCTGCGCCGGGCTTGGGGGGCTCTCCTCGCTACCCTTGCGGGCGCGATCGTGTTCACGTTCGCGACAACCGCGCTCGCTCAGACCACCATTCCCGGCTTCACCCCGTTCACCAAGCCGCAATACGGCACCAGCCTGAACAAGGAGCCGATCAAGCCGAACGAAGCCGTGTCCTTCACCGCCGATCAGATCGCCTATGACCGCGACAACGGCATCGTCACCGCGACCGGCCATGTCGAGGCCTGGCAGAACGATCACGTGCTCCGCGCCGACAAGATCGTCTTCGACCGCAACACCAATGTCGTCGCCGCGACCGGCCATGTCGTGCTGCTGGAGCCCGATGGCGAGGTTCTGTTCGCCGATTACGCCGAGCTGACACAGGGGATGCGCGAAGCGGTGCTGCGCGGCATGCGTATGCTGCTCGAGGAGAATACCCGCATCGCCGCCAACGGCGCGCGCCGCACCGATGGCCAATATAACGAGCTCAGCCGCATGGTCTATTCCGCCTGCACCCTGTGCAAGGACGATCCTACCAAGCCGCCGGTCTGGCAGATCGACGCCTATTCCGCGGTCGATGACCTCCAGGCCAAGCGCATGGAGTTCCAGGATGCGACGGTGGAACTGCTCGGCGTGCCGATTTTCTACATGCCCTATTTTTCCACCGCCGACAGTTCGGTCAAACGCGAAAGCGGCTTTCTCGCCCCAGATGCCGGCTCCAACACCTTCATCGGCAGCTTCTTCGCGCTACCCTATTACTATGTCATCAACAATTATTCGGACATCACGATCACGCCCTGGATCGACAGCGGCATGGACCCGATGCTTGACACGCTCTATCGGCAAAAATTCAATAACGGCCAGATCAAGTTGGAAACCGCCATCGCCTATGACGAGAATGCGATGCAAGGGCTGTTTTTCGGCTCCGGCGATTTCACCTACAATGAAAATTGGCGTTATGGCTTCAATATCAACGAAGCCAGTTCCGCCAATTACATGCGCGATTTCTTCATCTCCGGCTATGGTAACGACGTGCTTTCCAGCACTGCCTATCTCGAAGGCTTCGGCCAGGGCGCCTATTCACGGCTCGATACCCAATTCTACGAGGGTCTGCTCAATATCGTGAACAACAAGGAGCTGCCCTACGTCCTACCGCGTTATCTTTATGACTATGTCGGAAACCCGGATTCACTTGGCGGCTATTTCACCTTCACTGGCGGCGGTTTCGATGTGCTGCGCTTCATCGGCACCGATACCCAGCGCATCAACGGCACGCTCTCCTATAATTTGCCGGAGATGGGACCGCTCGGCCAGGAATGGAATTTCCTCGCCCGCTTCTATTCCGCCGGCTACCAGGCCCAGGGGCTCAACCAGATCCCGAATTTCAGCCCCTACACCCATTCCGATGTCGCCCAGGGCGAGCCGGTGGTGGCGGCGCGGATGAACTGGCCATTTTCGCGCATCGATGGCGACGCAACGACGGTCCTGGAGCCGATCACCCAGTTCGTCATCCGCCCCGACGGCTACGGCTTCACCTCACCCTATCTCATCCCCAACGAGGACAGCCTCGATCAGCTCTTCACCGACGCCAACCTGTTTTCGATCAACCGCTTGCCCGGCATCGACCGTCTCGGCGGCGGGTTGCGCGCCGATCTCGGGATGCATTTCGCGTGGTTCGATGGCAGCCATGTTTTCGACGCTTTAATCGGCCAGTCCTATCGCTCGCAGACCGAATACCAGCTTTGGGGGCCGGGCACCGGGCTCGGCGGCAATATTTCCGACATCGTCGGGCGGGTCTATTATGAGCCGGCGGACTGGATGAACGTAACCTATCGGTTCCGCCTCAACCACGACACCGGCGAGACCGAGTTCAATGATACTCGCTTGACGGTCGGGCCGCCGAATTTCCGTGTCGATTTCGGTTATATCTATAGCAATCTCGACCCTTTCTATTTTTATAACCAGCTGCCGACCATCCCGGCACCGTCTTACGCCCCCTATCAGGCGCTCAATTTCCCGCGCAACGAGATTCTGGCCGGCCTGCAGACGAAATTCGGCAATTGGCGCGCCGGCGGCTACATCCAGCGCAACATGCAGCTCAATCAATTGGTCGCCTATGGCCTCGATGGCGGCTATGAAGACGATTGCTTCATCATCGCGCTCAACTACTTTGATTTGTTCACGAACTATAACGGCATCAGCAATGTCCAGGCTTTGACCATCAATATGACCTTCAAAACCCTGGGACAATTCGGCGTCCCGTTGATGTAGGGGCACGCCATGGCGAAATGTGCTATAGGCTGGCAAACCATGCCCCGGCGTGACTGGGTTGCCGGCCCGGGGCCGAGTTTGGGAGAAAGAGTTTCCCTGATGCGACCGATCGTGCGGAAAATTTCCCTGCCCGCCTTGTCCGTGCTCTCGAGCCTGGGCTGGCTGATCGCAGCCCTGCCGGCGGGCGCGCAAACGCCGCCGCCGGCCGCCGCATCGCCTGCGGCGCCGGCCGCGGACAAACATGCCCCCGATCATCCCGCCGGCGCGCCCGCGAACGGCGGCAAAATCTCGGCCGATACGATCGATCCGGAAAAAGAATCCCGCATCGTTGCGGTCGTCAACGGCGATGTCATCAGCGCCCAGGACGTCGATAACCGTCGGCGTCTCTTTGCCCTCTCGAGCGGGCTTCCGATCACCCGCGAGGTGCTCGACCGGTTGACACCGCAGGTCGTGCGCGAGTTGATCGACGAGCGGCTCCGCCTGCAAGAGGTGCAGCGGCGCAAGATCGCCGTCACCAATAAGGACATCGCCGAGACCATCGCCAATCTCGAAAAGCGCAACAACATGCCGCCCGGGACTCTGGCGCGCCGCCTCGCCTCCGATGGCGCCGAGATCCACACGCTTTACGATCAGACTCGGGTGCAACTCGGCTGGTCGCGGGTCTTGCGCGAACAGATCGGCGTTGCCGACCGCGTCACCCAGCAGGACGTGGACGAGCAATTGCGCATGATTAAGGCCGAGACCGGCCAGATGGAATATCATGTTGCAGAGATCTTCCTCCCGATCGACGAGCCGGCGCGCGCCGCCGACACGCAGCGTTTCGCCGAAACCGTGATCCAGCAATTGCGCAGCGGCGCGCCCTTCGCCGTCGTCGCGGCGCAGTTCAGTCAGAGCCAGACAGCACTTCAAGGCGGCGATCTCGGCTGGGTGCGGCCAAACCAGCTCGAATCCCCGGTCGCCCACCTGGTCACCGAAATGCCGGTCGGCGCCATCAGCAACCCGGTGCCGGTCGCCGGCGGGCTTTCCATCGTCACCCTGCTCGCCAAGCGCCAGATCGGCAACGACCCCGCGACTTTGCTCAAAATCCGCCAGGTCTTCTTGAAATTCTCGACCCCGCTCGACCCCCAGAACCCGACGCAGCAACAGCACGACATGCTGCTCCGCGCGAAGGATATCTCGACCAACGTCCGTAGCTGCGACGCGATGGCGGCGGCCGACAAGGCGGCCGGCAATCCGCCGCGGCCCGATCCGCTCGAAGTCCGCCTCGAATCCGTCAACCCGCCCGAACTCCGCACCCTGCTCGGCAAGCTCAGCGAAAACAAACCGAGCGAACCCCTGGTCACGCAGGAAGGGATCATGGTGGTCATCGTCTGCGCCCGCGAGGAGCGCAATCTCGGCATGCCGTCCAAGGAAGAAATCGCCAATCAGCTCTCCAGCCAGCGCATCGAACTGATCTCGCGCCAGATGATGCGCGATCTCCATCGCCACGCCTCGATCGATCAGCGGGTCGGCGGGGTGTGAAAGCGCAAGAAATGTTCTTTTTTGAAAAAAAGAACCAAAAAACTTTTATCCCGTTGGGCAGTGCCGCGGGCACTGCCCTGCCAAGGACGTTGTCCCTCCTAGAAACCGAGACAAACGTCTTTTTTCTTCTTTTTCTTCAGAAAAAGAAGGTTCTTTCTTGACCGGCGATCCGCTCGCCGAGCCCCTTCGTGAGGTCATCGCCCGCCATGCGCTCGCCGCGCGCAAGGCGCTGGGGCAGCATTTTCTGCTCGATCTCAACCTCACCGCCCGCATCGCCGCCGCCGCGCCGCTGGCGGGCGCGCATGTGATCGAAATCGGGCCGGGGCCGGGCGGGCTCACCCGCGCGTTGCTCACGAGCGAGGCCGCTAGCGTCACCGCGATCGAGATCGACCGCCGCGCGGTCGCGGCCCTCGCCGAATTGCAGCCGGCCGCCGGGGCGCGGCTTGCCGTGATCGAAGCGGATGCGCTCGGGCTCGACTATCCGGCGCTAACGCCGGCGCCACGGGTGATCGTCGCCAATCTCCCCTATCATATCGCGACCCCGCTCCTGATCGGCTGGCTACGCACCGCCGACGCTTTCGCGTGCCTGGTGCTGATGTTTCAACTCGAGGTCGCGGAGCGGATTTGCGCTGCGCCGGGGAGCCCGGCTTATGGCCGGCTCGCGGTTCTCGCGCAGTTCGCCTGCCGCGCCGAGCTTGTGCTCCGCCTGCCGCCAGCCGCCTTCACGCCGCCGCCCGCCGTCGCCTCGGCGGTGGTCCGGCTGACCCCACATACCAACCAGCCGCCGCCGGCGCTGCGCGCCGCCCTCGAGCGGGTCAGCGCTTACGCTTTCGGCCAGCGCCGCAAGATGCTGCGCCGGGCGCTCGCGCCACTTGGCGGCGCGGCGTTCCTCGCCAAGGCCGGGATCGACCCGACCCGCCGCGCCGAAACCCTGAGCATCGCCGAATTCACAAAGCTTGCCCGGGTGTTGATGGAAGATAGGGTTTAGTTACAAAAAATTCTTGAATGAGCGTTTTTTGTTATATATTCTCGGTGCCATTCCGTAAGGTGAGGGCGTTCCGATGTATACCCAGGCTCTGAACATCGCCGAGGCGCCGGGCGCGCCGGTCGATAGCGCCGCCGAGGCGCGGTTTCAGGCGCGGATCGATGCCGAACAGCGGATCGAGCCTAATGATGCCATGCCCGAAGCCTATCGCCGCACCCTGATCCGCCAGATCAGCCAGCACGCGCATTCGGAAATCGTCGGCATGCTGCCAGAGGGGAACTGGATCACCCGCGCGCCCTCGCTGCGGCGCAAGGCGGCGTTGCTCGCCAAGGTCCAGGATGAGGGCGGGCATGGGCTCTATCTCTACGCCGCCGCCGAGACGCTCGGCGTCGCGCGCGAGACGCTGGTCGATCAGCTCTTGCGCGGCGAGGCGAAATATTCCTCGATTTTCAACTACCCGACCCTCACCTGGGCGGATATCGGCGCCATCGGCTGGCTGGTCGATGGCGCTGCGATCATGAATCAGATCCCGCTCTGCCGCTGCTCCTATGGCCCTTACGCGCGGGCGATGATCCGGATTTGCAAGGAGGAGAGTTTTCACCAGCGCCAGGGGTTCGAGATCATGCTGACGCTTTGCCGTGGCACCCCGGCACAGAAGTCGATGGCGCAGGATGCGCTCGATCGCTGGTGGTGGCCGGTTTTGATGATGTTCGGCCCGCCTGACGCGCAAAGCCGCCATAGCGAGCGCTCTGCGCGCTGGAAGATCAAGCGCTTTTCGAACGATGAATTGCGTCAGAAATTCCTCGACGCGACCGTGCCGCAAGCGCAGTTCCTCGGCCTTACGATTCCCGACCCCGCCCTTACCCGCGATCCGGAAACCGGCCATTGGCGCTCGGGCCCGATCGACTGGGCGGAGTTCGAGGCGGTGCTCGCCGGACGCGGCCCGTGCAACCGCGATCGTCTCGCGGCCCGGCGCCGCGCCCATGATGAAGGCGCCTGGGTGCGCGAGGCGGTGCGGGCGCACGCCGAAAAGCGGCGGGTGCGGGCGGCATGAGCGACGCTGATTTCCCGCTCTGGGAAGTGTTCATCCGCAGCCGCAACGGCCTTTCCCATCGCCATGCCGGCTCGCTCCACGCCGCCGATGCCGACATGGCGTTACAGGCGGCGCGCGATCTCTTCACCCGCCGCGGCGAGGCAGCATCCCTCTGGGTGGTGCCGGCCGCCGCCATCATCGCCTCCGACCCCGATGACGCGGAGATGTTGTTCGAGCCGACCGGGTCGAAAATCTACCGCCACCCGACATTTTACGAGGTGCCCGAGGATGTCGGGCATATGTGAGCCGGCGATGGGTGGCATGGTGGGCAGCGCCGTGACCTTGGCGGAGACGCCGCTTCTCTCATACGTCCTCGGCCGCGCCGATGACGCGCTGATCCTCGGCCATCGGCTTTCGGAGTGGACGGGGCACGCGCCGATCCTGGAGGAGGAAATGGCGCTCGCCAATCTCGCCCTCGATCTGATCGGCCAGGCGCGGCTGCTTTATGAGTATGCCGGCGTGATCGAGGGCGCCGGCCGCGGCGAGGATGATTTCGCCTATTTCCGTGACCCGCCGCAATTTCGCAATCTCCTCCTCGTCGAGCAGCCGAACGGCGATTTTGCGATGACGATGCTGCGCCATTTCCTTTACGCCGCCTTCGCCGATCCCTATTGGCGGGCGATGACGGTGTCTGCGGACGCAACATTGGCCGCCATCGCCGCAAAAGCCGAGAAGGAAATGGCCTATCACCTCCGCCATGCCGCGGGCTGGGTCATCCGGCTCGGTGACGGCACGGCGGAAAGCCACCGCCGGCTCGAATCGGCGCTCGCGACGCTGTGGCCGTTCACGGGTGAGATGTTCCATGCCGAGGCGGGCGAAGCGCCGCTGATCGCGGCGGGCATCGTGATCGACCCGGCGATCCTGCGCCCGACCTCGGAGGCGACCATCGGGCGCGTTTTCACTGAGGCCGGCCTCACCCGCCCGGCGGGTGATGGCTGGCAGAGCGGCGGCCGGCGCGGGCGGCATTCCGAAGCTCTCGGCCATCTCCTTGCGACACTGCAGCATCTCGCGCGGAGCCATCCGGGGGCGAAATGGTGAGCGGCGCCGATCTTTTGGCACGGGCGCGGGCGGCCCTGGCGACGGTTACGGATCCCGAGCTGCCGCCGCTCACCATCGCCGATCTTGGCATCCTGCGTGATGTCGTCGCCGATGGCGAGGGCGTCGAGGTGCTGATCACCCCGACCTATTCCGGCTGCCCGGCGATGGTCGAAATCACGGCGGCCATCCGCGCGGCCCTGGCTGAGGCCGGGATCGCGCCGGCGCGGGTGCGGACGGTGCTCGCGCCGGCCTGGACGACGGATTGGGTGAGTGCCGAAGGGCGCCAAAAACTCGCCGCGGCCGGAATCGCGCCGCCGACGCGCCAGCCGCCGCGCTGCCCACGCTGCGCCTCGCCGGCGACCGAGCTGCTTTCTGCGTTCGGGGCGACGGCCTGCAAGGCGCTCTGGCGCTGCACCGCCTGCCGCGAACCGTTTGATGCCTTCAAATGCCACTGACCCGCCGCGCCTTTCATCGCCTGACGCTGCGCGAGGTGCGGCGTGAGAGCCCGTCCGCGGTCTCGCTCGCGTTCGCGGTGCCGCCGGCGCTCAGCGATGCGTTCCGCTTCACGCCGGGGCAGTATCTGACACTGCGCCACGTCATCGACGGGGTCGAGGTCAGGCGTTCCTATTCGATTTGCAGCGCCCCCGGCGATGGCGAACTCCGCATCGCCGTCAAACACGTGCCGGGCGGGCGGTTCTCGACGCTCGCCAATACCAGCCTTGCCGCCGGCGATGAGATCGAGGTCGCAACGCCCGCCGGCCGCTTCGGCCTTGCCACGGCGCGCGGCGCAAAGCGCGTGTTCGCCGCCTTCGCCGCCGGCTCAGGGATAACCCCGATCCTCTCGCAACTGCGCGCGGTGTTGGGCGAAGAGCCGGAGAGCCGATTTTTTCTCGCCTATGGCGCCCCGAGCGGCGCCGAGATGATGTTTCGTGACGCGTTGTTGGCGCTCAAGAACCGCGCGCCCGACCGTTTTGCGTTTTTCCCGGTACTCTCGCGCGAACGCCAGGATCTCGATCTCCTCCATGGCCGCTTGGACGCCGATAAAATCGCCCGCCTGCTCCGCCATGCGATCCCGGCCGGAGCCATCGACCATGCCCTGATCTGCGGCCCCGCGGCGATGGCCGAGACCGTGGTGGCGGCGCTGCAGGATGCCGGGGTGCCGGAAGAACGCATCCGGCGCGAGCGGTTTTCGACGGAGGCACCAGCGCCCTCACCGGTGCCCCCCTCCGCCGAGAGCGCGGCGGCGTGCCGAGCGACGGTGATCATCGACGGGGCCAGCCACGAGGTTCCGGTTGCCGAGGGCGAAAGCGTACTCGCGGCCGGGCTCCGCGCCGGGCTTGATCTCCCTTATGCTTGCCGCGGCGGCATGTGCTGCTCGTGCCGCGCGCGGCTGGTCAGCGGCGCGGCCGACATGGCTTTGAATTATTCGCTGGAGCCATGGGAATTGGCGGCGGGCTTCATCCTCACCTGCCAAGCCCACCCACGCAGCGCCGCCATCACCGTCGATTACGATGAGGTGTGACGGCGCCGCGATGTCACGCGCTCTCAGCGACGGTAGTCGGCGGAGATATCTTTGTTGGTATAGTCTTTCAGCAGCAACGTTGCGACCACCGAGATCACGCCGCAGATGAAGATGTACCAGGCGATCGCGTAGCCTGAATGGTAGGAGGCAAAGAGGGCGGTCGCGATCAGCGGGGCTGGGCCGCCGGCGAAGATCGAGGCGAGCTGATAGCCGAGCGACGCGCCGCTATAACGCAATCGGCCGGTGAAACTCTCCGCGATCAGCGCCGCTTGCGGCCCGTACATGATGTCATGCGGGATCAGGGAGACGACGATGGCGATGAAGATCCAGAACGGCATCACGGTATCGAGCATCGCGAAATAGAGGAAGCCATAAAGCCCGGTCAGCACCGCGCCGAGGATATAGACCCGCCGCCGGCCGAAACGATCGGACAAGTGGCCCGAGAGCGGCACGGTGATGAGCGAGACCAGTGATCCCGCGAGCATCGAGAACAGCAGGAGATCGCGCGAGACCTTGAGCGTCGCGACGCCATAGGAGAAAACGAAGGCGGTGAAGACATAAAACGGCGCGTTTTCGGCCATGCGAGCAAAGGCGCTGAGCAGGATTTCCTTGGGATGACGGCGCAGAACCTCGAGCATCGGCGCGCGTTCGATCCGGTTTTCCTCGATCAGGCGGCGGAAGATCGGGGTTTCCAGGATGCCGAGCCGGATCCAGAGCCCGAGCCCGACGAGGAGGATACTGAGCAGGAACGGCACCCGCCAGCCCCACGTCAAGAATTGGTCGCCCGAAAGGGTGCTGAAGGCCAGAACGGCGAGATTGGCGAGAAAAAGCCCGGCCGGCACGCCGAGCTGCGGCCAGGAGGCGGCGAAACCGCGATGGGCGTTGGTGCGTGTCCACTCCATCGCCAGCAGCACCGATCCACCCCACTCGCCGCCGACGCCCACCCCTTGGATGAACCGCACCAGGGTCAGCAAAATCGCCCCCCAGATGCCGATCTCGGCGTAGGTTGGCACCAGGGCGACCAGGAAGGTCGCGACCCCCATGAGCAACAAGGTTGCGATCAGCGTCGATTTCCGGCCGATGCGGTCGCCGTAATGGCCGAAAATCGCCGCCCCCACGGGGCGCGCGACGAAGCCGACGGCGTAGATCAAAAACGCTTGTAGCGTGCCGACCAGAGGGTCGGATTGCGGGAAATAGAGTTTCGCGAACACCAACCCCGTCACCGTGCTGTAGAGAAAGAAATCGTACCACTCGATGGTGGTGCCGATGGTGCTGGCGACGATCGCGCGGCGCAGTTGCCGGGCATGATCTTCCGCAGAGAGTTCGTTCTCGGACATGGTTTCCCCCCTTGCCGATATTTTTTGCATTTGGCCATTACGCCGGGCAGCGCCGGCGGCACTGCCCCTCGGGACAAAAGTCTTTTTGCTTCTTTTTCTTCAGAAAAAGAAGACCCTTCCTTCCCCCTTTTTCCCTAACCTTGTATCACACCCTATCGGCCACCGGCATTGCGCGCGGCGGCGACGTGGTCGCGCAAAATCGGATAGAGATGCGCGTTTGCGGCGACGATTTGGCGGGTGGCGCGTGGGTCGCCGCCCTCGGGGTCGGTTGCGAAGCCGCCGGCCTCGCGCACGAGCAGGATGCCGGCGGTAATGTCCCAGGGATGGAGGCCAAATTCCCAAAAGCCGTCGAACCGCCCGGCCGCGACCCAGGCGAGGTCGAGGGCGGCGGCGCCGAAGCGGCGAATCCCGGCGATGTGCGGCATCAGGGCACCGAGCGCGCGGGCGAAGGCGAGGCGATCGCCGGCGCCGGTCTTGGCGAAGGGGATGCCGGTCGCGAACAGCGCGTCTTTCAATTCGCGCCGCGCCGAGACGCGCAGCCGATGCTCATTGAGAAACGCGCCGCCGCCCTTTTCCGCCCAGAACATTTCGTTCAGCGCCGGGGCATAGACGAGGCCGGCGGCGATTTCCGAGCTGCCATCGGGCAGGCGATGCTCGAGCCCGATGCTGATCGCCCATTGCGGAATGCCGTGGAGGAAATTCGTCGTCCCGTCCAGCGGATCGACCACCCAGCGCCAGGCCCAGTTCTCGCTGCCATGGGCGCCCGATTCCTCCATCAGGAAGGCATAGCCCGGTCGCGCGCGGCCGAGTTCCTCGCGCAAGGTCGCTTCCGAGCGGAGATCGGCCTGCGAGACGAAATCGGAGGGGCCCTTGACGCTGACCTGAAGCTGTTCGACCTCGTTAAAATCCCGCAACAGGCGCCGCGCCGCCTTCTGGGCGGCGTTGGCCATGATCGTCAGATGCGGGGAAAGCGCATGCGCCATCAGCTTTTGGCGCGCTCGACGTAGGAGCCGTCTTCGGTGCGGACGACGATTTTCTCGCCGGTCTCGATGAAGGGCGGCACCATGGTGCGCACGCCATTGGAGAGTTTCGCCGGCTTGTAGCTCGAGGCGGCGGTCTGGCCCTTGACCACCGGATCGGCCTCGACGACCTCAAGCACGACGGAGGCCGGCAAGTGGATCGCGACCGGCTCCCCCTCCACGAGATCGACGGTGACCGGCATATTGTCCTGCAAGAAGGGTGCGGCATCGCCGAGGAGATCGGCGGGCACCATCGCCTGCTCGAAGGACTCGTTATCCATCAGCACCAGGTTGGTGCCGTCGGTATAGGAATAGGTGTATTCCTTTTCCTCGGTCAGCAGGCGCTCGACGGTGTCGGCGGTACGCCAGCGCTCGTTGGTTTTGTTGCCGGTTTTGAGGTCGCGCATTTCGACCTGGATGAAGGCGCCGCCCTTGCCGGGGGTGATGATCTGCTGTTTGAGCACAGTCCAGCGCCGGCCTTCATGCTCGATCACCTGGCCGGCGCGGATCTGGTTTGCCTGCTGCTTCATCGTCTCTCGATCTCTGATTGCTCTGGCTGGGGGCGCATGGAAGGCGGCTCTCTAGCCCGAAGCGCCGCTGGGGGCAAGGCGATGGGGTTTGCCCCAGGGGTCGCGCACCTGGTCTTCGCCGCTCAGATATTCGGGCCCGATCGGCACTTTGCCGAAACCACCAGGGATGTCGAGGATATAGGTCGGCAGCGCCAAGCCGCTGATGCGCCCGCGTAAGGCCGCCATCAGACGCCGCCCCTCCTCGATCGGGACGTGAAACCGCGCCGTCCCCGGCGCCGGGTCGAGCTGATGCAGATAATAAGGCTTTATGCGCGCAGCAAGCATGGCGCGAAACAGCGCTTCCAGGGCGTCGGCGCTGTCATTGACGCCGCGCAGCAGCACCGATTGGCCGAGCAGCGGGATGCCGCGCGTCTGGATGCGCCGCAGCGCGGCGCACGCGTTCGCCGCGAATTCGCGCGCGTGATTGGCGTGGATCACGAGAAATAGAGGTTTTTCGGCCTCCAGCGCCGCAGCCAGCGCCGGGGTTACGCGCTCGGGGCAGGCGATCGGGAAACGGGTATGAAGGCGGAGCGTCTCGACATGCGGGATCGCGGCCAAGCCCGCCAAGATCGCGCGCAATCGGCGCGGCGCGAGCATCAAGGGCTCGCCGCCGGAGAGGATGACCTCGCGGATCGCTGGGCGGGCTGCGATCCAGGCGAAGGCGGCGGCGAGTTCGGCCTCGCTCAGCACCCCGCCGGCCGGCCCGACCTGCTCGCGGCGGAAGCAAAACCGGCAATAGACCGGGCAGGCGAGAAGCGGTTTCAGCAACACCCGATCGGGGTAGCGATGGACGATGCCCTTGAGCGGTGACAGCGCTTCATCACCGATCGGATCGGGCCGCTCATGCGGCGCGGTGACGGCTTCGGCCGCGCTCGGGACGAATTGGCGGCCGATGGGGTCGTCCGGCTGCGCGATCAAGGCGGCAAGCGTTGGCGGAATGGCGATCGCGTAGGTGGCGCTGACAGCGGCGATGGCGGCTTCTGCACCCGCCGGCAGCAACCCGGCGGCGACCAGGGAGGCAGCGTCGCGAAGTGTCGGCGGGGCGGGATTGGGCATCGCTGAGGATCCGGAAAGAGGGCGAAGCGGGCGCGCCAGCCCGGCCCGGCTGTGGCGATTTTGCAACAAGCCGACGGCAATCGCGTGCGCGTTTTGCGCTATCCGGCGCCGGCGCTTGCGCGTCATGGCAATATCTACATAAACATATCGACGGGCTTTATCGTCACCTTGCTTATCGCTTTTCTCCCGCTTCGACAATCTCTCAAAAGGCAAATCCATGCATCATTGGCACAGCATCGTGCGCCGTGGCGCGGCCGCCTGGGTCGCGCCGATCGTGATCACCGGGGTCATGCTCGGCGCGAGCCGCGAGGTCCGCGCCCAATCCGCGTACCTGCACGCGCTGGAGGCGGCGCAAGCCGATCACGATCAACCGCTGCAGACGGCGGACGATACCTCCCAGGCGCCGACGAGCAGCGCCGTTGCGAACCCGGCGCCGTCGGAGGGCTATCTGTTCAACCTCCAAGTCGCCAAATCATTCGGCCAAACGCTCGCCGATCAGGGTATCTATATCGATGGCAGCTATACCAACATCACCCTCGACAATGTCTCCGGCGGCACGCGCACCGGCGCCATCCCCAATGGCGACGCGGTGTTCGGCATCAATCTCGACATGAACAAAATCGCCGGCGTTCAGGGGGCGCAGATCCATTTTTACATGGATGATCGTCAAGGCTCGAATTTCGGCGATTACACCGGCACCGGTCTCGTCGATACCAATCAGACCTATGGCCCCAACGCCGCTTTCCGGCTTCAGGAACTGACCTGGGACCAGAGTGTGTTGGCCGATCATATCCGCTTCATCATCGGCCGCATGAACGACCTGCCCGATTTCGACACGTTTGATTTTGCGTGCAACTTCACCGACTTCACCTGCGCCAATACCGCCTTTTTCTACAATAACGACGCCAATTCGGCTGCCCCCGTCTCGGCCTGGGGCGGGCGCATCACCTTCAAGCCGACGCTCACCACCTATTTCCGCATCGCGGCGGAAGCGGCGGACGGCGATGGCTTCTACAACCGCGCGAACGAGGGCTGGAACCTCGCGATGACGCATGACAACGGCGTCTTCTTGCCGCTCGAAGTCGGCTACAAGACCGATTTCTCGTCGTCTTCCTATCCGAGCCAGTATGACGTTGGCGGCTTCTACGACAATACCGGCTATAATTACTCCGGCCAGCTTTTCGCCAAGACCGGCCTGCTCGAGCCAGTGGCGAACATCGCTACCAATGCGCCGCGCGAAGGCGTCTGGGCGCAGGCGGCGCAGATGGTCTGGCGCCCGGATAGGGACAGCAAGCGCGGCATCACCCTCTTTGGTGAGGTCGAGTCGATGGTCAACGGCTACACGCCGATCCAGGACGAAATCGACGCTGGCATGGTCTGGCAGGGGCCGCTCGCCAGCCGGCCGCACGACAATCTCAACATCATCGGCGAATACTACAAAATGGGCAACGCGCTGGTGAATTATCAGACCGGCACCATCATCGCCGGCAACACGCACATGGCGGCCGACATGGAAGTGTTCGAAGTGGTCTATAACGCGGCGCTGGCGCCGGGCCTCACCCTCGGCCCGGTGGTCGAATACATCGTCAACCCGAACGATGCCGGGCCCGAGACGGCGCGGGTCAAGAACGCGACCCAGTTTGGCGGCCAGCTCGTCCTCACCCTTCCCGATCTGCTCGGCTTGCCGACGTTGGCCCGCGTCAACTAACCGACCAACGACGGCGTTTCGCCCCAGCACCCGCCTTGCCCCGCAAGGCGGGTGTCGCATTTGTGCAACAGGGCGCGACCTTCTCGCCGCAGATCCCCCCGATTCTCACGCGTTTGTGACTTCTGCCCCTTCAAATTTATCGGTGTTCGATATCTAATCACAGGTGCGATAGGTGGCGTTATCACCATAACAGCTACGGATCGTTCCGCGACGCGAAGGGCAAGGGTAAACCCGGTATCGTCGCGGAGGGGTTTCTCGATCAACCCGAGGGAAGGGGAATAGATGTTCAACCGAAACACAATGCGTGGGCGCGCACCGGCTTGGGTCGGCGCGGTGACCGTCGCGGTGCTGGCGCTCGGTGCCGCGCACCAGGCGCAGGCGCAATCCGCCTATCTCAATGCCATCCTGAATGCGCGCAACGACAATGACCAGCCGATGCAGACCGCGCAGGATCAGTCTCAGGCGCCGGTTGGCAGCGGCGCTCAAGGCGCGGCGCAATCAGACGGCTATTTGTTCAACCTCCAGGTCGGCAAATCGATCGGCCAGGCGCTCGCCAATCAGGGCATCTACATCGACGGCAGCTACATCAACATCACCAGCGATAATGTCGGCGGCGGTCTCCATACCGGCACCACCTCGGATGGCGACGCGACGCTCGGCATCAATCTCGACATGAACAAGATCGCCGGCATCCAGGGCGCGCAGATCCATTTCTATGTTGATGATCGCCAAGGCCAGAACGCCTATGGCAATTATCCTGGTATGGGGCTCGACAACAACTTCGTCTATGGCCCGAACGCCGCGTTCCGCTTGA